>JASFYZ010000321.1:0-8687 GCA_045046665.1 Desulfobacterium sp. | reverse complement strand
CTTTTGCATGGAGAGTTCTGGATAGTGGGTATGGAATTCATTAACATTGGGTATATTATTTCCCATGAACTCCCTAAGGTTTAGTTTGCATTTCCCCCATGGGGCGATCATGGGGGAAATTAAAATGGGTATTAAAAGTGGTGAACCCAGCGAACATTAAACCGGTTTCCCTCGGGTCGATTTTCAGCGGCGGTTTCAAAATAGGTATTAAAAAACAGGTGGTCATCCTGGGAGAAATGGTAGACCATCCCCGGCCCCACGGCAAAGACCTGTTCTTTGCTGTCGGTGACATCTTTGCCGTCCATTTGGGTTTCTGTGATCTGTTTCAGGTAATAGCCATTGATTCCCAGTCTCAGCCGGTGGGGGAGAATTTCGTATGCCATGGTGAAATTGGCATGGAAAGCCTGTCCGGCCTGGGTGTCGTCGGCCCCCATGGCTTGGTACCCTCGACCTGGATCATCATTTTTACTGTTCCATAGATAGTGAAGTCGGCCACTGGCGGTGAGTTTGGGACTCAAAAAGGCGGTAAAGGCCCAGTAAGGGTTAAAGGAAAAGAAATTACTGCCGGGATTGAGTTCTTTGTCTTCGTCGTACTTGCCCGTGGGAAAAATCATTTGCAGCTCAATTCGATGCATGAACAGAGGCCCTTTGGCTCCCATTATGGGATCCCACTGGAGAAATGGCCCCACAAGAATATCGCCGATGCCATTGCCGTTATCCTGGGGAAAGGCGGCATTCTCTGTGCCGTAATCCAGATCCAGCATAACTTCGGGGATCATCACATTAACCCCCCATTTTCCCCCCATTAAAAGCGCTTGATTGGATTGATATATGAATTGAGAAAGGCCGATCCACGCGGTGAGATCTTCGTCGGGCAAACCTGCATCATCCCCACTGGCATCGGTAAATTCATCGGATGTCCACAGCTGTAAATACTGGGAAAAATAGAATCCAGGTCCGGCCGGGGGGCCGCCGTCCAGAAAGCTTGTGAATCCAAGGTTCATCGATGGCAGGTCATAGGCCCGGGCAGCCCCGGAGGGATTAAGGATGATGCAGCACAGCAGCAATAAAATGAATAGAACAGATCGTTTCATCTGGCTCTCCTTTTGGGAATGTAAGGCCAGAGCACGCCTGAGGAATTTGCCAAAAACAGTCTACCAAATATCAATGCGCCTTGTCCGTTGATACGCTGCCATCTTTGCAGAAATGGGTAGATTCTTTAAGGCAAAGTCCCTAAGGAATGAGTCCGAAATAACATACCCATTTAAAAATTGGGGAGCACTATCCTTCAACGGTAGCGTGTTCTGAAAAGGGCAAGTTATTTAAGACTGGTTCCTAACACTACAGCGACACTTAGATGTTCACATAAAAAATGCAGGTTGTTTTGCCTATGATTAATGCGGATTAATCTCATGGAAATCAATTGGCATACGGTTTTAAGTCAAAATGTCGCTGTAGTGCTAAGTGCTCCAAGGTTACATTCAAAAGTAAAAAATCATTTGACAAAAAAACTAAAAACTGAGATTTGGTTTCTACCAAAAGAAACACGAAATGTATAGATAATTTTTTTATTTAAAGGAGAGTAGCGTGGCCGTCAGAATATTTTTGGATGAAACAGACATCCCCAGACAATGCGGCAAAAGTGGGTCCCAATGGGCCGGATTCATCCCACGCCGGGGACATTCAAATGGGATCAGGCCCCCAGAATTCACTAATTGTTTGACCGGATCTTAAAAAAAAGTATATTGTATTTAATATCTACCGTGTTGCAATATAAATATTACCGTTTGGCGTTATGATTGGATGGTTTGTTCAGCCAATGGCCATGCGTATTTAAACAACGTCAAAGTGCTTTTCCCCCAAGGTGCAGGCTTGGGTTTGCATCGCTCAAACAAAGGAATCATGGAAAGATTAAAAACAATTAAAACCTTTCATTCAAAATTCAATGGGGTGCCGGAAGTGACGGTGACGTCCCTTGCTCCTCCGGAAACTGTGGCCCTGGTTCCTGTTGCAGCCCCTTTTGTTAAATTAAAGCTCCTGGTGCGGAAAAACGATATGGTGGATGTGGGAACTGCCCTTCTCCAGGACAAGCGTGATCCTGAAATTTTCTTTGTATCTCCGGGTGCTGGAACCGTTGAAACCATTGTCAGAGGTCCCAGACGGGTGGTGCAGGAGGTCGTGATTCGACTGGATAAGGAGCGTAAGGAGGCTGAAACCTTTGCCCCTGTTTCCCGGGAACATCTTGATTTGATGCCCCGGAAAGCGCTGATCCGGCTATTAAAACAACATGGCATCTGGCCCCTTATCCAGCAGTTCCCCTTCATGGACGTTCCTGATTCCCAATCTCCCTTTCCCATGGCCGTGATCTCCCTCCATTCTGGGGACCCTTTTGTTCCGGCACCCTCTGTTTTTTTAAAGGATCAGCAGGCTTCGTTTCGCCATGGGCTTGCCATTCTTGAAAAGCTTGCGGAAAAGGTGATTGTGGTAACCCCCCAAAGATTTTTTTCCTCATTGAAACTAATGGGCCTGGCCAAGCACATAACCCATGTCACCCAGGATGAATATCCCGCCGGAGATCCAGGTGTGATCCTTTATCAAATTAAGAAAAATGTTGCCGACAATGCCAGCTGTACCATGGATCCCCAGGAACTCATTGCCATGGGCCACCTTTTTGCCACGGGTCAGTATCAAACCAAACGATTTTATGCAGTGGGCGGTATTCCAGCAAGATTGTCAGCCCATTATCACACCCGCATGGGCAGTCCGTTAAAACACCTTGTGGGGGATATCAACCCAGGCACCGGAGTGATCACCGGGGGTATTTTCACCGGTAGCCTCACCCCTGTGGATGCCCACATGGGCACTGGGGTGTCATCGGCCATTGTCCTTAATGCCACAGACAAAGATTCCTTTTTAGGATTTGCATGGCCGGGTAAGCATCTGCTCTCGGAATCCAGCACCTTTCTGTCCAGCCTGGGATCAGTTCCCCTGGATATGGATGCCACCCTTCATGGAGAGGAGCGGGCCTGCATCAACTGCGGGTGGTGCGACAAAAAATGCCCGGTGGATCTGCTGCCCCAGTTTATCATGAAGGCCATGGGGGCAGGGGAGATGGAAGAGGCCCTGGAACTGGGGCTGCTGGACTGCACCGGGTGCGGTCTTTGCACCTTTGTCTGTCCCTCAAAAATTGATTTGGCCGCAATAATGGCCCTGGCCAAAGGGACTTGCTACAGGGAACGGGTGATGCCATGAATCCTCTGAAAACCATTTTTAAAAAGACAGATCCTTATTTTCAACCTGGAGGTCGTTTTTCCCGGTTCAAGGGGATCTATTCCGCCATCCGGACCTTTTTTTTCGTCCCCTCTCCGGTGACAAAAACGGCTCCCCATGTCCGGGACCACATTGACCTCAAGCGATTCATGAGCCTTGTTATTCTGGCCTTGTTGCCGGTGACCCTGTTTGGCATGTTCAATGTGGGATATCAATACCACGGGGGAGGGGCCAGTGCGCTTGAGATGTTCACCACCGGGGCCGCCCAGGTGCTTCCTATCATCCTGGTCTCCTATGGGGTGGGATTTTTCTGGGAGATTCTCTTTGCCACGGTGAGGGGCCATGAGGTCACCGAAGGGCTGCTGATCACGGGCCTCTTATTTCCATTGACCCTGCCCCCCACCATTCCGCTGTGGCAAGTGGCCTTGGGCATATCTTTTGGGGTGGTCATGGGAAAGGAGGTGTTTGGCGGTACGGGTCGGAACCTTCTGAACCCGGCACTGACGGCCCGGGCCTTTGTTTTTTTCTCCTATCCTGTTTCCATGTCCGGCAATGCCGTGTGGCGGTTGACAGCCCCGGGGGTGGATGCAATGAGTGGTGCCACAGCCCTGTCCCTGGGCGGGGCTGGTGGGGACATCCAGGAGATGATTTCCAATGCCGGATTTTCCCTGGACCGGTTGTTTTTCGGGTTTCATCCCGGAAGTATTGGTGAAACCTCTGCCTTCTTATGTTTTGCCGGTGCCATTTTTCTTATGGTGACCCGGGTGGCAAGCTTCCGCATCATCCTTGGGGGCATTGTCGGGGTGATCACCACCGCATTGATTTTCATGGCTCTGCCGGGCCCCACAGACACCTGGTTTTCCGCAGGCCCTTTGTATCACCTTGTTTCCGGGGGATTTGCCCTTGGCATTTCATTTATGGCAACGGATCCGGTGTCGGCCCCAGGTACGGACAGTGGGCGCTGGATTTATGGTTTTCTCATTGGATTTTTCACGGTGCTGCTGCGGTCGGTGAACCCTGCCTATGTGGAAGGGGTAATGCTTGCCATCCTTTTCATGAATGTTTTTTCTCCATTGATAGATCATGTGACCCTGAAGATCACGGCAGCCCGGAGGATTCCCAATGTCTGAACGAGCCAAAAGAATTCATGCCGTTAAATTCGCGGCCATTATTTCGGTGGTGTGCTGCCTGCTTATCACCGGGGCCTCCACCGGACTAAAATCCTTTCAACAGGAAAACAGAACCCTGGATCGCCAGAAAAACATTCTCCGGGCCGCAGGGATTGTCACCCTGGATGCCAAGCCCTCCCGGGAGCAGATTCAATCGTTGTTCCAGGAAAAAATCCATGAAGTAGAGGTGGATGCCACCGGTAATTTCATAGAAGCAGGGCAGGGGAAGGGACTTTCTCTGTACCTTTATCAAGAAGGCCAAACCCTGAAAGCCTATGTGATCCCCATTGAGTCCCGGGGATTGTGGGGAAAAATAAAAGGATACATTGCCTTTGAAGCCGATGGCCAAACCGTTGCCGGATTCACCGTGTACAGCCATTCTGAAACCCCGGGGTTGGGGGGGGAGATAGAAAAGGCCTGGTTCCAGAAGAACTTTGTCGGTAAGAAAATTTTTAACGCTGCCAATGAGTTTGTCTCTGTTTCCATTGCCAAGGGCGGTGTTGATGCCCTGCCCGAAGCGTCCCGGGAAAACCATGTGGACGGTATCAGCGGGGCCACCTTGACGGGAAAATATCTCACCCAGGGTCTCAGGGAAAACCTGAAACTGTATGAGGCGGTGTCGGTGCGGCTTCGTCAGGGGAAAAAATAGGATATTGGAATTTAGTTGCGTGTTTTTTTGACATACAATACCCACAGTAGAGCCCTTGACTTACCCGTTCCGATCAGGACAGGCGTTGGGGGTGGAATTATTAAATTGTATTATGGGTTGTGTCGATGAACAGGCATGGCTGTTGGATGATCAGGTCTATAAATAAGGAAATAATAACCTATGAGTGATGGTAAATTAACCCTGAAAGAGACCTTTTTACGGGGAATATGGAAGGAAAACCCCGTGGCATACCAGGTGCTTGGTATCTGCTCTGCCCTGGCCGTCACCGTACAGATGAAGACCGCCATTGTCATGGGGCTTGCATTGACGGTGGTGACAGGCATGTCCAATCTTATTATCTCCCTGCTGCGTAAAAAAATCCCTTCCACCATCCGCATCATTGTGGAGTTGACGGTGATTGCCTCCCTGGTCATTGTCATTGACCAGGTTCTCCAGGCCTTTTTATATGATATCAGCAAGCAGTTGTCGGTGTTTGTGGGGTTGATTATTACCAACTGCATCGTTCTTGGCCGGGCCGAGGCCTTTGCCCTGGCCAATCCCCCATTACCGTCCCTGCTGGATGGTCTGGGAAATGGGCTGGGATATAGCCTGATTCTGGTGGCCGTGGCCTTTGTGCGGGAACTCTTGGGGGCAGGAAAATTTGTGGGTATTCCTGTGATTCCCCAGGTATGGATGGACGCCGGATATACCCACATGGGCCTTATGGTGCTGGCACCGGGGGCGTTTTTTATCATTGGCCTTCTGGTGTGGTTGAAAAACAGCCTGCCCGGGGCCTCCCATGAAGAAAAAACCGGACAGTAAGTTTGTTGGACAAAGTTTCATATAACGGGCATGTCCTGCCGGACACAACGAATATTGAAAATGGCATTATACCGCCCCCCCCCGACGGGCAATGGGCCCGGCCCGGGACCGTAGACGGCCCAATTGGCCGGTTCCTATTACCCATCGGGGGGGGGGCTCTGCTGAGGTTGCCCGGAAGTTTTATTTTCTAATAAAAAAAGCCCAGACAGGTGGGTTATATATAAAAGGTATTGTATGCTTGATCTCATAAGCCTGTTTATCGATTCGGTGTTCATCGGCAATATTCTGCTCTCCTATTTTTTAGGGATGTGCTCGTTCATTGCCGTGTCCAATAATATTGAAACCTCGGTGGGGCTGGGGTTTGCAGTGATCTTTGTGCTCACCATAACGGCCCCGGCCAACTGGGCTATTTATCATTGGCTGCTGGCCCCCGGAGCACTGTCCTGGGCTGGGCTTGGGCATTTGGATTTAAGCTTTCTTAAATACATCACCTTTATTGCCGTCATTGCCGCCATTGTCCAGGCCGTGGAGATGATCATTGATAAGTACTCTCCGGTTCTCTATTCGGCCCTGGGTGTGTTTCTGCCCTTGATTGCCGTGAATTGCGCCATACTGGGGACGGCTCTTTTCATGGTGGAACGGGAATATACACTTGTTGAGTCCATTGTGTTTGGTGCGGGTTCCGGCACGGGCTGGATGCTGGCCATCACGGCCATGGCCACCATTAAGAAGAAAATGCGCTATGCGGATGTTCCCCAGGGTCTGGATGGATTTGGCATTACCATGATTGTGGGGGGGCTTATGGCCATGGCGTTTATGATGTTTTCCGGTATTACACTTTGATTTTTGTCAGTCATAAATTTGTTTGTTATATATATTTCAATTATTTGCGGTGAATTGTAATACTGGAGATTGAGTGGGTATTTGTTTTTTTGACGAAGGGGATTTGATGTGATTTATCTGGTCAGTCTGATTGTTTTTACCATGGTGATTCTGCTGTTGGTGGGAATGCTTTTGCTTGTGGATGCCAAGGTTTCCTCCACCGGAGAAAAAAGCATCACCATCAACGGAAACAGTGATACCCGCCTGACAGTTACGGGCACCCCCTCCCTTTTATCTGCCCTGGGAAACAATGATATTTTTTTGCCATCGGCCTGCGGTGGCAGTGGTTCCTGCGGCATGTGCAAGTGTGTGGTAAAAAAGGGGGGCGGGGCCATTCTGCCCACGGAGCTTGCTCATCTCAGCCCCAAGGATAAAAAATTGGGGCGACGTCTTTCCTGTCAGCTCAAAGTAAAAGACGACATGGAAATCCAGATCCCAGAATCCATATTCGGCATTACAAAAGTGGGTGCCCAGGTGGTGTCCAACGAAAATATTTCCACATATATTAAAGAGCTGGTGCTCCGGCCCAATGATCCCATGACCTTTAAAGCCGGAAGCTACATACAGATTGACGTGCCGGAATATGAGCTGTGTTTCAAGGATTTTTCCATTGACAGCAGGTATGTCAGCGAATGGAAAAAATACAATCTCCTGGAACTGACCGCTTCCGGGATGAGTCCGGGGTTCCGGGCCTACTCCCTGGCCAACCCGCCCCATGAAAATGATATTTTGAAAATGACGGTGAAGATCGCCACACCTCCCGCTGGGGCCATGGGTATTCCACCGGGATTTGGCTCTTCCTATGTGTTTGGATTGAAACCCGGAGACCGGGTGTCGGTGAGCGGACCCTATGGCGATTTTTTTGTTAAGGACACCAATTGTGAAAAGTGCTTCATGGGCGGTGGTGCAGGGATTGCCCCGTTGCGAAGCCATGTGCTGGATCTACTGGAGGGGGCCAAAACCACCCAAAAGGTCAGTCTGTGGTATGGGGCCAGAACCCGCAAGGATATCTGTTATCATGATACCTTTACCCAGATGGAGAAAATTTACGACAATTTTTCCTACCACGTTTGTCTTTCCCGGCCCGATCCGGAACAGGAGTGCTGGGATGGTATGTGCGGATATGTCCAGAGTAATCTGGCCCACGAATATCTGGCAACCCATGAAGATCCGTCAGAGATTGAATTCTACCTGTGCGGCCCCCCGGATATGGTGGATTCCATTGTGGAGACTTTGGACAGTTTCGGGGTTGATGAAGATATGATTTTTTACGATAAGTTCTGACTCCCCATTTGCTCTATTTGAAATGAATTTGTTGGGGTCATATGAAGGATGCCTCAATATCATAATGGTTTTTTATCCCAAGTCTCAAGTATAAGGATGAATTAGATGAAAACAATTGGAATGATTGGGGGGGTGGGGTGTATATTATTGGCATGCCTGTTCTTTTTTTCTCGGAAGCTGTTGTATTTTCCAGCACCTTTGAGCAGCGCCAGGAGCGATAACATAAGATCAATGTTTGATGCGGTTGAGGAGGTGTATGTTACTGCAAAGGACGGAGTTGTCCTCCATGGCTGGGTTATGAAGAAAAACCTGCTGACACTTCCCACTATTTTTTATTTTGGAGGAAATGCAGAAGAGGTCTCCCTTAATCTGGAGGATTACTGGGGCAAACTGGATGTCAATGTGATCCTGATCAACTATCGCGGGTATGGAAAAAGCCAGGGCAGGCCGGCTGAAAGCGATCTGAAGTCGGATGCGTTGACTATTTACGACACCATGGTCAATCAATTGGGTCTGAAACCTGGCAGAACCATTGCTTGGGGCAGAAGCCTGGGGTCTTCCATTGCCTGTTTTCTGGCATTGGAAAGAAATCTTCCCGGGCTGATACTAAG
>JASFYZ010000320.1:0-9476 GCA_045046665.1 Desulfobacterium sp. | reverse complement strand
TTGTCAAAAAAATTATTTACAAAAAGCCTAAGGAGTTGCTTTGTACTCTAAAATATTGATTCTTCATTTTCCACCGGATGTGGCACAAAAAGCAGTGGTGTGCTACCTAACCAAAAAATACGACCTGCTTTTCAACATTCTGGGAGCCAGGGTATCCAACAACAAGGACGGTTATATGGTCCTTGAAATATTCGGCACCCGGGACAATTACAAAAAAGGCGTTAGATTCCTTAAAAACCAGGGGGTCAGGGTCAGCTCTGCAGAACAGGAAATTTGGCGGGACACCTCAAAATGTACTCACTGCGGAGCCTGCACTGCGGTGTGCCCCACCCAGGCCCTTTATGTGAAGCGACCAGAGATGGAAGTCATATACGATAAGGACAAATGCACCGTGTGCGAGCTGTGTATTGTCACCTGCCCCACCCGGGCCATGGGTCTTTACTCCAAGAACACCGAAGATATGTTTTAGTGAAAAAGACCATTGCCATTGCCGTAAGCGGAGGGGTGGACTCACTGGTATCAGCCTTTCTGCTCAAACAGCAGTCCCATGTAGAACTGTTTGGCATCCACTTTACCACTGGATATGAACCCCACCCCGTTGACATTCCTTGTCTTTCCCGCCAATTGGGCCTGGAAATATTCATTGTGGATCTGTCCAAACAGTTCACCCACCATGTGGTCGATTATTTTACCAGCACCTATCTTTCCGGGCAAACCCCCAACCCCTGCATTATGTGCAACCAAACCATCAAGTTCGGGGCACTGATGGAGGAGGCGGCAATGCAACGAGGGGCCACCCACATTGCCACGGGCCATTATGCCCGAATCAAGCCAGACGAACAAGGGGTTCCTACCCTTTACAGGGGGATGGACCGCATTAAAGAACAATCCTATTTCCTGGCCATGCTCACAAAATCTCAATTGCACAACGCAATCTTTCCATTGGGAGAAATGACCAAACAGGAGGTGGTGGCCCTGGCCCATGCAAACCATCTTTCTCCACCGGAGAAAAAGGAAAGTCAGGACATCTGTTTTATTAAAGAGCCTTCCTTTGCCGGTTTCATCGCCACCCATACCAAGGACGGCGCATTCAAACCCGGTCCCATTGTCACCCCGGCAGGGGATATCGTGGGACAACACAAAGGCTTGCATTGCTACACTGTGGGCCAACGCCGGGGGCTGAACTGTCCGGGACCAGCCCCCTATTATGTCAAAAAAATTGACATGGCAAACAACCACCTGGTGGTGGGATTCAAGGAAGATATTCTGGAAAGTCATTTTACAGTGAAACAGGTGAACTGGCTTTTATCCACCCCCCTTAAAAACCCCATGACCGTTGAAGCTAAAATCCGGTACAGCCACAAAGGAGAAACCGCACTGATCAGTCCTTGTAACAATGGCATTACCGTGGAGTTCAACCAACCACAAAACGCTGTAACCCCCGGTCAAGGGGCTGTTTTTTATATAAATGACAGGGTTATCGGAGCAGGAATTATTCAATAACTGCCATGGGCAGAGCTTGTATTGCCAACGGCCTTGCCCACAACAAAACATGAAAGTTGTTATTTGCTTTAAAAAGACTTTCTTGCAAAAAATGGAGGAGGCAATTCCTCTCCCGAGCTAAAAACTCAGGGGGTCTCTTGCCGATTTTTTATGAAATCATTTTATATCACCACATTGGGATGCAAGGTCAATCAGTATGAATCCGACGGCATTGCATCTGAGCTTATGGCCCATGGATGGACAGCCATCCACCAATGTGAAAAAGCTGACGTCTGCATTATCAACACCTGTGCCGTGACGGCCCGGGCCACTCGGCAATCCCGCCAGGAAACTCGTAGTATCATCCGAAGCAATTCCCAGGCCAAAATTATTGTCACGGGTTGCCATGCCCAGACCGCAGCCCATGAAATCAGAAAAATAAAAGAAGTGGATTATGTCATCGGGCATAGGGATAAATTTAACATTGCAAAGACCATCCTTGCATTTTTTTCATCCAACGATCCAGAGAGGCAAGCGCATCCCACTGATGGGGAAGGTAAAGAAAAAAGCCAGACAAACTCGCATCTGCTGCCCATGGCAGAAAAGGCCCTGGAAAAATGTCAAGACCCCACATCCAACGCCTGCAATGACACCGAATTTCAATCATTTTCCCCGGTGGTCACCGGTGATAACACCCGGGCCTACCTGAAAATCCAGGATGGATGCAATGCCTTTTGCACCTACTGCATTGTTCCCTATGCCCGGGGACGAAGCCGGAGCATGCCCCAGCAAGAGGTCATTTCCCACCTCCGGGCATTGGATGGAGCAGGCTATGCCGAGGCCATCATCACCGGCATTCATACCGGAGCCTATGGGCTGGACTTTAAAGAAAAAAGTTCCCTGGAATCCCTGCTCAGACACATTGCCCATGAAAAACCCATCCACCGGATTAGATTAAGCTCAGTTGAACCAAGGGAACTCACCGATAACATCATTAATTTCATGGTCAACAACCCCATATTCTGTGAGCATTTCCACATCCCCCTGCAAAGTGGAGACGATGAAATTTTATCCCGGATGAAGCGTCCTTATGATTCGGCCCTGTTTAAATCCCTGGTCAAGAAAATCCGTAGAAAAAAACCCTTTGCCGCCATTGGAGTAGATATTCTCCAGGGGTTTCCCGGGGAAACCGAGGCAGCCTTTAAAAACACATTCAATCTTATCCGGTCCCTTCCCATCACCCATCTCCATGTATTTCCCTTTTCCCCCCGGGAGGGAACCCCGGCATTTAATTATCCGGACAAGGTGCCCCGGGAAGTCATCCGGGAAAGATGCAGCATGATGCGAAGCCTGGGTGAACGAAAAACCCGGGAATTTGAGACCGCAAATATAGGCCGCCCCCTGGAAGCAATCATCCAGGGAGAAAGAGATGCTGCCACAGGAAACTTAAAGGCGATGACATCCAATTATCTCACCATCCAGGTGGAGGGCGCAGATGATCTGAAAAAAAAGGTGGTGTCGGTTCAGCTAGACCATATGGATAAAGATAATCCCCCGCATCTTGTGGGGCACCTTCTGTAATACCCCGTCATGAAAGGCAATGGGGAAGTTAAATCCCAGTGCCGTAGTTCCGGGGGCACCATTGTCCCCGGCGTTAAATTCTTCGTTCAGTTTTAATGCTCTCCCAGGCCTCCTGGATCTCCCGGAACTTATCACTGGCAAGGGCCGTGAACTCCTCGGGCAAGCCCTTGGATGCAATCTTATCAGGGTGATATTCAGACACCAACTTCCGATAACTTTTTTTAAGATCCTCATTGCTGGCGGTTTCATCGCATTGAAGCACGGCATAGGCTTTATTCACGGTTTTTACGTACCGGGCCTTAATTCTTTCATAATCCATGGCAGGAATATGAAATATACCCGCTGCAGTCTGGAGAAGCACATCCTCCTGGGGGGAAATGGCACCATCGGCCGCAGACACCCGGAACAATACATCCATCATCAGCTCAATGATTCGGGGCTGCACCCTGAACACCCGATAGAACTGCAGGGCAAAGGCATCAAAGCTTTCCGGGGAGTGCAAAGCCTGGCGGAAGATATTCACAGCGCTGTTCCTGCCGTCGGCATCCAGGTTCAGATCCCTTGTCATAAAGGCCTCAATGGAGGCAATTTCAGAATTCGTTACCTTGCCGTCGGCCTTGGTCAGCTTGGCCAGCATGGAAAATGCCGCCACAAAAAAGGTCATCTGGGCCTCTTCATCCGTAGATAGATTGGGATAAAGTCCTCCCCCTTGTGAAAGATATCGCTCCTCTTTTTTGTCAAAGCTATGCCCAAAGGCTGCACCGGCCACAGCACCAATGGGGCCTCCCAATGCAAAACCAATTGTACCTCCCACCACTTTTCCAAGCCATCCCATATTGTCTACCTTTCTCGTTTAATTAGAAGCATTACCATTCTTCGGATACCATTTTTTCTTTCTGACCCGATTCTTCGCCGGGGCACATCGGCATTCAATGGCATCCGCCCCCAAAAGGGCCGCCACATCCTTGAAAAGCCCCGGGGCCGGTTCCAGGCGATCTGCTTCGGAAAGCCCAATCACCACCGTAGCCCCTCCCTGGATGTGAACAGTTAGATAAACCGGACACTCTCCTGGGTATCTGTCGACAATGGTTTTCAGTTTTTCAAGTACATCCTCCCCCACTTCATGGGTGTGAATATTGATGAGAATACTGGAGGTCCACTCTTTTTCTGCCATTTCCATGGGAACGATGCGATCGGCCAGAATCTTTACGGCACTTTCTTTTTTCTGAACCTGGCCCTGGACAATCACGAAAGCCTCATCGGAAATCAGCTGATGGAACTCCGCATAGGCTTCGGGAAACACCACCACCTCCACGCTGCCCTGGATATCATCCAGGGCCACAAAGGCCATGAGATCCCCTTTTTTAGTTTTTAATATTTTTAACGGCCGAATGGTGCCCCCCACACGCACCGCCATCTGGTCTGCTGCTTCATGGATGGTGCTGGAGGTGTAATTGGCATAGGTGGAAAGAATTCTCCGGTATTTTTCCAGGGGGTGACCGGTGATGTAAAAGCCCAATGTCTCCTTTTCCAGGGCCAGCAAATCGTTGGTGTCCCACTCTTCAATATCCGGCATTCGGGGAAGACTTGCCGGGGCGGCAACCCCCCCTTCCATATCGGCAAAAAGATCCATCTGGGAATCGGCTTTTTCCCGCTGGATGCGGTTCCCATGATCCAAAGCTTCTTCCAGGGTGGCCATGAGCTGGCTGCGCCGGGCACCGGTGGAATCAAAGGCACCGCATTTGATCAGTGCTTCCAGCACCCGCTTGTTCACCTTGCCAAGGCGCACCCGCTCACAAAATTCATAGATGGTTTTAAAGGGACCGTCACTGTCCCTTGCCTCCACAATGGAGTCAATGGCAGCAGATCCCACATTTTTAACGGCGGCCATGCCAAACCGGATGGCCGTACTGGTGACGGTGAACACCGCATCGGATTCGTTAATATCCGGGGGCTGCACATCAATGGACTGGTTCCGGCACTCCTCCATGTATTTAACCACACTGTCGGAGTTGCTCATTTCACTGGTCATCAGGGCAGCCATGTATTCCCGGGGATAGTGGGCTTTGAGAAAGGCTGTCTGGAAACAGATCAGGGCATAGGCGGCGCTGTGGGATTTATTAAATCCATACCCGCCGAACTTTTCCATGAGATCAAAAAGCTCCCCTGCCTTTTTTTCGCACAGATTGTTCTCCTTGGCACCCTTGAGAAAAAGCGACCGGTGTGCCTCCATCATGGCGGCAATTTTCTTACCCATGGCTTTACGCAGCCCATCGGCATCGGCCATGGAATAATTAGCCAGGACCCCGGCAATCTTCATCACCTGCTCCTGGTAGAGGATGACCCCGTAGGTCTCCTTTAATATGGGCTCCAACTCTGGGAACAGATATATCACCTCTTCCCGGCCATGTTTTCGCTCCACATAGGAATCTGCCATGCCACTGTCCAGGGGGCCAGGCCGATACAGGGCCACCAGGGCCACAATATCACTAAAACAGGCAGGTTGAAGACGGGCAATAAGCTCTTTCATGCCCGAACTTTCCAGCTGAAACACCCCGGTGGTGTCGGCCCGGGCCAGAAGCGCGTAGGTCTCCTTATCATCAAAATCCAGATCCAGAAGATCGGGGATGGGCTTGTCTTGCTTTTTAAGAAGAGTCAGGGTGTTTTTAATAACAGTGAGGTTCCGAAGCCCCAGAAAGTCAAACTTAACAAGTCCCAGATTTTCCACATAGTTCATGTCAAACTGGGTGACAACTTCCCCCTCTTTTCCCTTGTATAAAGGCAGATACTCCACCAGGGGTTTATCGGAAATCACCACCCCGGCGGCATGGGTGGAAGCGTGGCGGGGCAAGCCCTCCAGCAGCAGGGAAATATCCAGAAGTTCCTGGATTTCGGGATGACCATCGGCTTTCGCGGGGATGGCAGGCACCTCTTCCATAGCCAGGGTCAGATTTTTGGCACCATCCGGGACCATTTTTGCTATGACATCCACCTCGGGCAGGGGAATGCCAAGGGCCCTTCCCACATCCCGGAGCACCGCCTTGGCTTTTAATTTTCCAAAGGTGATGATCTGGGAGACGTACTCCCCGCCGCCATATCGGTCAATGACGTACTTATAAACCTGTTCCCGCCCTTCAATGCAGAAATCCACATCAATATCCGGCATGCTGAGACGGGCAGGGTTTAAAAATCGTTCAAAGATCAACCCATGTTCGATGGGGTCCAGGGCAGTTATCTCCATGGAATAGGCAACCATGCTGCCAGCGGCCGATCCACGGCCAGGTCCCACGGGGATATCGTTCTCATTGGAGTATCGGATGAAGTCCGCCACAATGAGAAAGTAACCGGGAAAACCCATATCCAGAATCACGCCAATTTCGTAATCCAGACGTTCCCTGTAGAGTTTTTCATCAATGTCCGGGCTTTTTCGTTTCAGTACAGCCAGGCGTTTTTCAAACCCTTCACGCACCTGACGATCAAAAATCTGATCCACGGTTTCATTGGTGTCAGTTTCATACCGGGGGAAATGATAGGTTTTATCATCAAACTCCACATGACACCGGGCCGCAATTTTACAGGTATTTTCAATGGCACCGGGGTACTGTCCCAGGGAGTCTATCATCTCCTGGGGGGATTTAAAATAGAGTTGATCCGAATCAAATTTGAACCGATTTTCGTTGTTCAGGTTATCGCCGGTCTGGATGCACAAGAGGGCCTCGTGGGCCCTGACATCATTCTTCGAGAGATAATGACAGTCATTGGTGGCCACCATGGGGATGGAAAGACGTTGGCTTAAATCCAATAAACCCTGGTTCACCTTCTCCTGGATGGCCATGCCATTGTGCTGGACCTCCAAATAAAAATTATCTTCCCCAAAGGTTTTCATGAAAAACCGGGCCGCATCATCTGCCTCATCTATTTTTTTTTCAAGAATGCGCTGGGCAAGCTCTCCCTTGATGCAGGCAGACATGGCTATGAGCCCCTTACTATAATGGGCTAACAGCTCTTTATCCACCCGGGGCTTATAGTAAAATCCTTCCAGCTGGGCCCGGGAGGCCAATTTGCAAAGATTTGTATAGCCCTCCCTGTCTTTGGCAAGGAGCACCAGATGGTTTAACCCTTTATTGTCCTGGGCGGTTTTATGGCTGATAGTTCTGGGGGCAACATACATCTCACACCCGATGATGGGCCTGACACCTGCTTTTCTGGCTTTATCGTTAAAGGGGGCAGCACCAAACATGGTACCATGGTCGGTCATGGCAACGGCGTCCATGCCAAACTCCCGGCATTGATTGAGCAGGGCATCCAGACGGATGGCACCATCCAGCAGGGAATATTCGGTGTGAACGTGGAGATGATAAAAATTTGATGCTGATGTGAAATCTGTCATTAAGATGTAAGTCCTGTGGAGCGATGAATTTATTGTGTCGGTGACCGACATGGTGGTCATAAGAAAATGTGGTGTCGGAGTGCCGACAGCAGAGCCCCCGGTGGCCGGGGGCGGTATTCTGCTATTTCATGTTGTCAATACTGTAGTTAGGAGCCTCTTTGGTGATGATAACATCATGGACATGGCTCTCTCTGAGACCGGCGGCACTGATTCTGACAAAACTTGCCCGCTGACGCAGCTCTTCAATGGTCTGTGTGCCAACATATCCCATACCAGCTCTCAGCCCCCCCAGCATCTGCACAATATTTTCTTTCACCGTACCTCTGTAGGGAATTCTACCAACAATGCCTTCTGGTACCAGTGTTTCATCTTCGGAGCTGTCCCGCTGGTAATACCGATCACTGCTGCCCTTGCGCATGGCTTCCACCGATCCCATGCCCCGGTATGCCTTGTACTTTCTTCCCTGAAAAATAACAATTTCCCCCGGGCTCTCCAAGGTTCCGGCAAACAAACTTCCCAGCATCACACACTGGGCACCGGCACCAATGGCCTTGGCAATATCACCGGAAAATTTAATACCACCGTCGGCAATGATGGGCACACCCGTCTCATTGGAAACTTCCTTGCAATTCATGATGGCGGATAACTGGGGTACTCCCACACCCGCCACTATACGGGTGGTACAGATGGAGCCGGGGCCAATGCCGATTTTAACACCATCAGCACCAGAATCAATAAGGGCCTTGGCTCCCTTGGCTGTGGCCACATTACCAGCAATCACCTGGGCATCGGGAAAGTTATATTTAATTTTTTCCACCGCACTCATGACGTTCTGGGAATGACCATGGGACGTGTCAATGACCAAGGCATCCACACCCCTCCGTATAAGGGCTTCGGTACGCTCCATCATATCAGATCCCACACCAATGGCGGCCCCGGCCCGGAGTCTGCCCATGGAATCCTTACACGCATCGGGATATTTTTTTATTTTTTCAATATCCTTGATGGTAATCAACCCTTTAAGAAGGCCTTCTTTATCCACCACCAGCAATTTTTCAATGCGGTGCTTATGAAGCATTGTTTTAGACTCTTCCAGGGAACATCCTTCTGGAACCGTTACTAAATTTTCTTTGGTCATGACATCGCTGGCCGGTTTCTCAAGCTGGGTCTCAAAGCGCAGATCCCGATTGGTGACAATGCCTACAAGCTTGTTTCCTTCGGTGACCGGTATGCCTGAAATTCGGTACTGGGCCATGATGGCCAGCACTTTCTTAATGGAAGTGTCCGGGGAAATGATGATGGGATCCACAATCATCCCACTTTCAGATTTTTTCACCCGGTCCACTTCAATCGCCTGTTCCTCAATGGAAAGATTCCTATGGATAAATCCCAATCCTCCGGCCCGGGCCATGCTAATGGCTGTCCGGGCTTCAGTTACGGTGTCCATGGCCGCACTGACAATGGGAATGTTTAAATTAAGTTCCCGGGTCAACCGGGTTTTGGTCTGGACATCATCGGGCAGTATTGAAGAGTAGTCCGGTACCAGCAGCACATCATCAAAGGACAATCCGTCCTCTGCTATAATATTCACCATTTTTATCCTCCAGTGGGAATCTATGTAATCAATTCTTGTTCAAGCTGTGTTAAATTTTATCTTAAAATTTTTTATTTTTTAACATAATTTAATGCAAAACGATTATACCCGCCTGCATTCCAACCCCATTTTTATTAACCCGATTTAATATCAGAAAAACACAAACAAATCAAACAAACTTCATGATCAAATTTTGAGACTGATTTCTTGGCGAAATGATTCAGATCCCAAGAATGGGTACAAATGGTTTTTGTGGACTGAGCAAGCGATAAAATCCTAAAAAGCTCTTGATGCTTTTATATATAAACGATATAGTTATCAGTGGTTTGAATAATGCCTGTTTTTGATTTTGGCCACCCGAACAGAGTGCTTTTCTTTATACACAAAACCCCTCTGCCCTGAATACCCTTAAACTGAGAATGGAATAAA
>JASFYZ010000319.1:0-7535 GCA_045046665.1 Desulfobacterium sp. | reverse complement strand
AATATGGGGCACTGGCCAAACATTTACATTGCCAACCCGAATATTCATTTTTCATCTTTACCATTGACTTGTTTTTCAACCGGTTATAGGTAAAGAACACTTGAATTTTATAAACTTGATTATTTAGTACTAACTTTATAGCGTCGAAAATTTATGGACATTACCCTAAGACAAGTGAAATACTTTGTTGCCGTTGCAGAAACCGGTAAACTGGTCACAGCTGCCAAATTGGTCAATATCTCTCCGTCTTCCATCACCGAAGCTGTCAAAGAACTGGAAAGCATTACCGGGGTTTCTTTAATTACCCGGCATCGCCGGGGCGTCAATCTGACTTTTGAGGGATTTCGTTTTTTACAGCATTGCAGGGATATACTGTCTTCGGTCACAGCTGCCGAATATGATTTGAAAAATTCAAAATCCCATTTGTCCGGCGAATTGACTATCGGGGTGACCTTCACCATTGCTGGATATTTTCTGGCATCTCTCATGTCTCGTTTCAATCGGGCATTTCCCCTGATGAAAACAATATTCATGGAACATAATAGACCTGATATTGAAAAATTAATTTTGGAAGAAAAGATGGACTTGGCCATTCTTTTAGTATCTAATGTCGATAATGATCGACTGAATTCCAAGTTACTTGTGAGCTCCCCCCGCAAACTCTGGATGTCCATGAATCATCCGTTTTTTCAAAAAAAGAATATTTCCCTGGAGGATGTTTCACAAGTTCCCTATATCCAACTACTGGTGGATGAAACTGATACCTCACATATGAAATATTGGCATAAATACAATGCCAGCCCTCGGGTTCTTTTCCATACGGAATCGGTGGAAGCAGTGAGAAGCATGGTGGCCATCGGTTCTGGAGTTACCATTTTGTCAGATATGGTATACCGCCCTTGGTCTCTGGAGGGAAAGCGGATCGAATCCCGTGAACTGATTAATCAGATTCCCTCAATGGACGTTGGATTGCTCTGGAATAAAAAAATCCCTCCCACTCCCTGTGCCGAGGCATTTATTGACTTCTGCCTCATGGAATACTCCCCCGGCCGTCCCTTATCCAACCATCCTCTTCCGTAAAAAATGGTTTCCTCAAAGATTTTAATGGACACCAAAATCGGAACCAGTTGTCAGGGCGCATTCCCATTTTCCCGGTCGGGTCTTTAAGCCTTTGATTTATAAAGATATAATTTTGAGCCAATTTGGTGCCAACTTAATAAAATCAATGGGTTATATGATGGTGCCGGGAAAATGGGAATGCGCCCCGTTGTTAAGGAATGCAAACTAAATTACATGAACACAATTAAATCCATAATAAGTCCAATGGATTAGGGTTGGTTTTTTGGCATTATTAATCCCGATTTATGCAAGGTAGCAGAAAATAGGTGGCCTATTTCACTTGTTCAATCAGATGGGGCAGGGAAGTATGTCTATTCTTGGGAAATTTATGACAAATGGTGGGATGGTGGGATTTAAAGAGGGGTGTTTGTGAAATATAGAAAATCATCAAGCAGCAGATTCTGTTTTTGGATATAGATTAGACTCGATGATTAAGTCCAACCTATATCCAGGAAGGGCAGGGCTATTGGCATGTTTATTGAGAGTTTGATGCTTAAAATGATATCAAAAGGAACTGTTATGCCACATAATCATCTGGGGCTAACTCGCCCTTGCTATTCCATCCCCGCAGGCGATAATAATCCTGCAGCATCTGCTCCAGTTCTTGTTCCGTCAGGGGATTTTCCGTATTTTTCAATTCCCGGTAAAGTCCCTTGGGCAGGCGGTCATCTTCGGGTTGCAACCCTTCCCGGAGATTAAATTGACGCACAATGTTGGTAACGGCTTTGGCATTGTTCTGCAAGGTGACCTTGTCCCCATCAAATCCCGTCAGGGCATGGATCATCTCTCCCAGGCCTTCCCAGGTATACATATCCCGGTAGAACCGACACAAAGTAAGGGTGTCAAACAAGGTCAGTCGATCCTCAAAATCCAGGAACATATCCGCCTTTTCATCGATCTGATCAGCAGGAATCATGCCGGCAAGTTCGGGTTTGTAAAAGGTGGACCGGAGATGACAGGCACCCCGATCGGACGTGGCATAGGCAAGACCCATCCCTTTCAATACCCGGGGGTCATACCCAGCGGGTTCCATCCCCTTGGCGTGGACGGCAATGTCTTCAAGACCCCAGGCAGCAGAGACTTTCTTAATACCCTGGGACAGGACATCTCCAATGCCCTTTCGTTGGGAAATATCGTGGAGCAGTCGCACCGTGCCATCCACATCCCCATAGGTGATGTCGTAATCCACGACTCCCCGCTCCACGGCCTCCATGGTAAAGGCGCACAGATTCCCGGCGGTGATGGTGTCCATGCCCAGGCGATCGCATACATCATTGAGATGGCAGATCTCCTCAATGCTGTCGATCATGCAAAGCCCCCCAAATGCGTACAGGGTTTCATATTCCGGGCCTTCAATTTTAAGACCGGCATGGCGACCTGATTTCACTGTGGTGAGCCGACCGCAGGCCATGAGGCATTTGGCACAGGCATTGGCCTTGACATCGCACTGGGAGTGCAGGGCCGCGGCATTGATTTTCTCTCTGTGGTCGCAGGTGCCCTGGGACCAGTATTTGGTGGGAAAGGCCTTGGCATTGTTGAGCATGTCCACCATCATGGGGGTCCCAAAGCTTTTGTATGCTTTTACGCCCGGGTTTGTTTTAGCTTCGGCGGTGATTCTTTTGGTAAGGGTTTTGACCTCTTCCTTGGAAAAAGGTTCTCGTTTTTTATCTCCGTAAAAGGCAATGCCCTTGACTTTTTTAGATCCCAGAATGGTTCCCACACCGGTGCGACCAGCAGAGCGCCAATAGTCATTTTCAATGACCCCAAACACCACCAGGTTTTCCGCAGCAGGGCCAATGACCACAGCCCCTTTTCGTTTGAATCCAGAAGGGGCGGCAAATCGTTCAATCACAGCATCCTCTGCGGCATAGGTTTCCATGCCCCAGATATCTCCGGCATCGTGGAATTTTGCTCCCAATGGCCCAATACCCAGCACCGTGGGGGTATCACAGGCACCCCGGATGACCACGGCGTCAAACCCAGCGGCATCCACAGCTTCTGGGGTTTTACCACCGGAATAGGATTCCGAGTAAAATCCGGTCTGGGGGGATTTGGTAAATACGCCGTACCGGGAAGAACCCCACACAGAGCTCTGGGTGATAGGGCCTGTGGCAAAGATAATATGGTTTTCCGGGGCCAGCGGATCAACCCCCCTGGGGTTTAATCGGTACAGCAGCCAAGATGCAAGCCCTTTTCCTCCCAGATAGGTTTGATAAATGTTTTCCGGTATAGTTTCAATCTCAAATGACCGGGTGTTTAAATCAATGGTTAAAATTCTACCGTAATAGCCGTGCATGGCCTCATCTCCTTACAAATTCCACAGGTCCCCCGGAAATACTATTCATTGGAAGACCTGCCGGACGGTTATGGTGCTGAAAATATAATATTACAGGGCTTATCTTTTTTGTGCGATCATCTCTTTAACCTTGATCACTCCATCCTGGGCATCTTCGGCATAGGCGTCGGCTCCAATGCGGGCCGCCCATCTCGGTGTACAGGGTGCCCCGCCCACAACTGTGGCAAAACGACCCTTAAATCCGTTTGATTTCAACGCTTCTTCCAGGACTTTTTGCTGGGTCATGGTGGTGGTGAGAAGGGCGCTGGTACCAATGACATCCACGTCATTTTCCACAGCCTTTTCAATGATGGTATCGATCTCAACATCACGACCCAAATCAAATACGGTGAGACCATTGGCCTTCATCAAAGAGACAACAATACATTTTCCAATGTCATGCACATCACCCTTTACCGTGGCAATGAGAACTTTGCCCTTTTCTTCCTGGACACCGCCCGTTGAAGCCAGGGCTTCATTGATAACATCCGTGGCGGATTTCATGGCAGCGGCGGCCTGCATCAGCTCTGGAAGAAACATTTGTCCCCGGCCAAAAAGATCTCCCACCTTATTGATGCCTGGGATAAAGGCAGCGTTCATTAACTCCAGCGGATCTCCACCATCGGCAATTATTTTTTTGGCAATGGTTTCAACTTCATCTTGTTTCTGGGCAACCAGTAGGTTCTTGGCCTCTTCTATGAGTGCTGCATCAATCATTTTATTATTTTCTCCTTGGATGATGTCATATGAATTCGGGATGGGTTCTAATTTTGTTCCCCCGTCAGGTGGCTTTATTACGGAGTTAAACTCGCATTATTGTGCCACCTGATCACCGGAAAGGGGGATGAAACTGCCGGGTTGCAGTTCTGTTTTGTTGAAATGATCACCATGGATCATTCAGACACTTGAGGAGTGTTGCAAACCACAACCCGGTATGTTTCATGGGACGCCTTTATTTTGCTTACGGTTTCGGGCGTCCCATGGATGGTTCTATTAAAACAGGAGCTGGTGGATCATGTTTTAGTCCGCGTTTTAAATCTGTTAACGCAGTTGATATTGAAATCCAGTTCCCTTGCAATGTTGAACTTGGCCTCAATTCCCTTGGCACAGCCTGGCATGGGTGTCATCTGACCGATCTGCAGATCCTCTCTGACTTCGGTCATGATGACGGGGTCTGTCAGGTCCGCCACGGAAATTTTTAATTTTTCAGCCACATACGCTTTTGCTTCCCAAGTTCGCAAACCTCGAGACATTTGGGCACGAGCAACCAGATCTCCGGCTCCTCGCATTCCGCCCATTCCCGATGCATGCGCGTGGGTGATCGCCATTCCGACGGGATCACCCACGCCAACCTACAGTCCATCAATTTTGCAAAGACTTGTCATGGCAGTCGATGCACGGGATACGATGTCAATGGGGGGGTGATCGTTCACCGGTACCGCACCGACACCCATGCCCATATTGGGATGGATGGGAATTTCTGCCACTTCGCCGCACGCCTTCATAAAGGTGACGGCCCGTGCCAGGTTCCAGGGGGTTGACTCTGTGGTATTTGTGTTAACAACGGGTCCGAATATGGTGGCACCCGCCTGCTTGGCAAGTACGACCTGATCCTGGGGATAGAGGCCTGCCAGGCGAACGCCGTCAAATTCAAGTTGTCCGTGCATGCCAAGGATAAATTCCCCGGCCATGCCGATCTGGATGCAGATGTCGGGATATTTTTCCCTGAGTTTCCGGCAGGCCATGAGGGAGGCCAGAAAGTCTGCATCACCGGCCGCACCCACGGAATCGAGATTGATGCCATCGGCACCGGACTCGTACATGGCAGAACTCGTAAAAACAATATCCCTTACCGCCTCTTCAACGGTTTGTTCAAGGGACTCCCGGGCTTCTTTTATCATGCCGTTGGGCAGCAGTTCCGAAGGGTTGGGAAAGGGACCGTCTGGCTGGCTGTAAAGACCCAGGTTGGGCATGGCACCGTAGAGCAGGGGAATATGGGTGGCAAGCAACGCCTGCTCCATGATGGGCTGCTCCATGGTGATGATGGGCTTGATGGGTTTGTAGCTGTAGTCCACATGGCACAGCTCCATGGTGTCCGCGCCCATGATTTTTTCATATATTTGCAGCGCCTGGATGCGGTCTACATTGACCCCCACTCTACGAATTTTCAGGGTGCCGGCATCATAGGTGAGAATGACCTCTTTTCCGCGCTCAACACTGACAAAGCTATGGGGGCTTGCCAGAATGTCGAACATGTGTTTGAGATCATCGTCTTCTAAAACGGGGACGTTAGCGCGATCCGCCGCATCCTCCGTTCCCGCCTGCATATCTTCCCAGAGCTCTTTTTCACTGAGCTCCACAGGGGTCCCGTCACCGTACCGGGTAAAAATTTTAGACATGATTTTCTCCTTCATTGTCGTTTATGAACATTTTAACAGGGAAATGCCCTTGGAAATGGGTACCAAATTAACATTTCCCATTTTAAAAATGTTTTTCAAAACAGGCTGACTTTTAGCCGGTTTGGACTACGATCAAACAATTACGCACTTGCTGCCAGTCCCTCTTCAATGATGGACAAGCCTTTTTCCAACTGCTCGTCGGTGATCACAAGGGGCATCAATACCCGGATGACATTGCCGTGGATACCACATGCAAGGATAATAAGTCCTTTCCCAAAGCAGAATTTAACCAGTTTCCCAGCGGTTTCAGCCGATGGTTTGCCATCGCTGTCCACCAGAGTAAAGCCTGACATGGCACTGATGCCTCGAGTTTCGCCTACTTGCTTGAATTCTTTCACCCATTTTTCAAATTGTGCCATGAGGGTTTCGCCCAGTTTTTGGGCTTTTTCCACCAGGTTTTCTTCTTCAAAAATTTCCATGACGGCAAGGCCGGCAGCACAGGCCACCGGGTTGGCGCCATAGGTACCCCCCAGTCCACCCGGGTGAACCGAATCCATTATTTCAGCTTTTCCTACAACGGCACTTAAGGGCATGCCAGCGGCAAGACTTTTGGCCACCGTCATCAGATCTGGTTCCACTCCCCAGTGCTCCATGGCAAACATTTTTCCGGTGCGGCCCATGCCACTCTGGATTTCATCGGCAACAAAAAGAATGCCGTGTTCCTTGCAAAGGGCTGCCAGTTCCTGGAAATAGCCATCTGGTGGGACAATAAATCCGCCTTCGCCCTGGACGGGTTCCACCACGATGGCGGCAACACTTTCCGGGTCAATGCCGGTGATGAAAAATTGTTTCAAGGCGTCAATGTCACCAAAGGGTGCGCGATAGATTTCCGGGGAAAAGGGTCCGAATTTCCATTTGTAAGGTTTTACTTTGGCCGTCATGGTCATGGTCAGGGCTGTACGGCCATGGTAGGCGTTATCAAACACCACAATGGCTGGACGACCGGTGTAGTACCTGGCAATTTTTACCGCATTTTCCACGGCTTCGGCACCGGAGTTAATGAACAGGGCTTTTTTCGGAAAATCACCGGGGGTGGCTTTACACAGCTTGTCAGCCAGCAGTACGGCACTGTCATAGGGGTTGACCATAAAACAGGTGTGGGTAAATTTTTCAGCCTGTTTTTTGATGGCCGCAACCACTTTGGGGTGGCTGTGACCCACGTTCATGACGGCAATGCCACCTGCAAAGTCAATGTACTCGTTGCCTTCAATGTCTTTGATCATGGCACCTTTTGCAGATTCAACATAGCAGGCGGTTCCACTGGAATGTCCATTGGGAATAACATTGGCTCTAAGGTCTTGAATTTCCTTGTTCGTGTTCATTACGCTCTCCTGTGAAAGTTACATCAGGGAAAATTACCCTGTGTGATTTATTTTACGCAAAACCGTATTGATTATCAGGTGCTGAATTCAGCACTTTTTGTATGAAAATGTCGACAAACCAGAATTTAATTATATCCACTGCATGTTTAATTTGTATTAAAAGTCTAACGTACTAATTTGAAATCATAATGTTTTGGCATCCTTCATATGACCCCAAAAGTACTTTAAAGTCTTTTGGGAAAAAGCCCCTACAAATAGGGATTGCTTTAAAAAAAATGTAAAATACTTTTGAAGGATGCC
>JASFYZ010000318.1:0-3942 GCA_045046665.1 Desulfobacterium sp. | reverse complement strand
TATTTTTTTTGTTCACTGAATGTAACAATATCATTGGCAAACCACAGGGAAGCCCCCATGAGCAGTAAAACCGTTATAAATGCACAGACAAGGGTTTTTCTGTATGTTGTCAGGTCAAAAAACCGCCACAGAAGCCAGCTTGCCACCAGAAAATTTATGGCTCCCAAAAGTACCGGGGTGTAAATAAATCCAAGGACTGGCAAAAATACAAAGGCAAATAAAATACCGCCAATAAGTGAACCAAAGTAGTCCATTTCAAGGACTTTTGAAATGTTGGTGCGAAGGGCCTCATACTGGCTGTTCAGTCGGATGACAATGGGGATTTCAAGCCCGATGAGAAAACCAATGCCAAAGGCCAAGGGGTAGATGACTATTTCCCGGGATTCCAGATGGGGGGACAGGCCGAAACACAGAATAGCTGACACGCTGCAAAGGCATGAAAGGGTAAACTCCACCAGAACAAAGGTGTCCAGCAGTCGGGTTTTAAAATGACGGCTGTATGCGCTGCCCACCCCCATAGCAAAGAGCATGATGGACATGATCATGGTCCACTGAAAGGTGGCATTGCCCATGAGGTAGGTGGCAAGGGTGGATAGGACAAATTCCGCAACAATACCCGAACAACCCGTGGCAAAGAGGGCGATTTGAAGGGTCCGACTTCTGGATGGCTGGAACAGAGTCACTTGGGGTTAAATGCACCAGAAAATAATGAAGGCCCCAGCAATGTAGGAGAAGGCTTCAATATAAGCCGCGCCAATATTGGGACCCCGGGTTTCAATGGATTTATCCTTGCGAAATCCGGTGATTTCATCGGAAAGTTTCACCCCGGGCAATAAAAGGGCATCCGTGAGCATCCGGATAAAGGGCAACGAGACAAGACCTGCAATGGCATAGGCAATGAAGGTGGTGATATTTTTTGACCAGGAGATGAAATCACCTTCGGCGGCAAGGCCCACCACCACACCCATTGCAATGAGGGCGCCGCAGAATGAAACACCTGCTGCCACATTATCTTTTTCAATTTCATCGTGGAGATCAAAGGGAAGGATAAAATTATATACCTTGGATGCCACCAGCAAAAGCACCTGGCCCATGGCCCAGAATACCACGGCGGTGTCCATACCGCCCCCTGCGCCTGATACGGCACCGTAGAGAACAAACCCAGAGGCCATGGAGGTGCCGAACAACACGGCACCGGTTCCCTGGTTTCTGTCCCGGAGTAATTCATCTTTGATTTTAAATCGGTACAGGATGACCCAGTCACATAGGAAAGAGGATATATTTAATAAAAGGATACTGAGCAGGCCATAGCGGGTTAAATCCACAAGATCGTTGAAAAGTCCATGGGACGGTCCTACAATGGCACCTCCCAGGGAGAGAACCAGACCGGCATAGTAGCCGGTGACGGCCAGGGAGACGGCGGGGTTGTCATTTTCCACCAGCTCAATATTCAGGTTAAAGTCCCGGTGGAGTAAGTTGTAACACAGCTTTCCCACAAAAAAGAGGACGAAAAAAACAATAAGATAAATTATAGCCAGAATCAGTCCGTCAATGGTCATTTCCCAGACCCCCCTGCTCTACTTCTAAGACCGGTTTTGGATCGGCCAATTTTTTGGTTCACCTTATTGGAAAAGGAAGATTTCTTGGCATTCACCGAGGACATCCGGGAGGAGTAAAAAGTAGGCCGTGTGGCTTTCACGATTTTTCCCGAGGATCCATATTGCTTGCTGGTGCCGAAAAAAGGTTGGCGCTTGCTTCTATGGCTCTGGTAGCTTCTGTAATCATTGCGGTGAATGGGGCTGTACCAGCCGCCAAAGAGGCTGGAAATCAGGGCATATTTGCCGTAGAATTCCCAAAAAGAACCGCCGCGGCTATCCTCACGCCATCTGCCGTAATTTTTATCCCCCACAAATCCATATCCCGGTGGAGAGACCACATCGTCATATGTCCCGTCTTTTTTTGTCAGCAGGGTCATGCCCAGGAAATTTATGTTTTTGTTATAATACTCCTTGGACACTTGGAACCACTGGGTTTTGGACGATTCGTCCGGCAACACCACAAGGTAACGATGAAAATAATTTTTCACAAAGGTTCCCTCTTCTTTCATGTCGTTAAGGAGTACAGAAAAAGTGGGCTGATCCTTTAACGTTTTTTTCAATGCTTCCAGGGGGATTTCACCTGTTCCTCCTCCACATCCCACAAACAATGTACAAAAAAACATAAAAAGGAAAAATTTTACTGAAAAATCAATTGTTTTTAAGGAAATGTATGATTTCATAATATTTAAATTTAGCAGAAACCATTTCACCGGGCAAGCACTTATTTGAAATATTCTGTTTGATTTCAAGTTTGCACTTTTGATGTGCCATTGTTATGTTGGCTGGGAAATTCACCACAAAAAAATTTTGGCATAATTAATATTGAGGTAAGCATTATGGATGATAAAGAGATTGAAGCATTTAGAAAATCAACATCAAAAAAAATAACATTGGCCCTGGATACTATGGATACTGACGATTCCATTGATATGAATCAGATGGCTGAAACTTATAAAGAATTCCTCAATGGCGCTAAAACAGAACGAAGGGCAGTAAAATATATGGTTAAGCAGGCCCGGCAGGCAGGATTTACAGACCTGACTGCCCAGACTGCCACTTCACCATGGGGGAAAAATAAAAAATACTATAGCATTCTTAAGAACAAGGCCCTGGCCATGGTGGTCACCGGTGACCATCCCCTGGAACAGGGGCTCCACATTATTGGGGCACACATTGATTCTCCACGCCTGGATTTGAAACAGAATCCCCTGTACGAAGACACGGACCTGGCACTGTTAAAAACCCATTATTATGGGGGTATTCGGAAATATCAGTGGCTGTCCATTCCCCTGGCTCTCCATGGGGTGGTGGTAAAGGCCGATGGTACCATAGTGGATATCAATATCGGTGATAATGCCAATGACCCTGTTTTTGTGGTATCGGATCTCCTGCCCCATCTTGCTGGCAAGGTTCAAGAGGGTAAAAAATTGTCCGAGGCCTTTGACGGTGAAAAATTAAATCTCATTGCGGGAAGTGTACCCCTGGGGGGAGAGGGGGTAAAAGAGCGGTTTAAATTAGGGGTGCTCAAACTTTTGCATGAACAATACGGCATCTGTGAAGAGGATTTTGTCAGTGCAGAGATTGA
Source organism: Desulfobacterium sp. (assembly GCA_045046665.1). Classification (GTDB taxonomy): domain Bacteria; phylum Desulfobacterota; class Desulfobacteria; order Desulfobacterales; family Desulfobacteraceae; genus Desulfocicer. The sequence continues at coordinate 759 of JASFYZ010000318.1, read as the reverse complement.
AGCGGTGCCAGCGGGAAACGCCCGGGATATCGGGTTTGACCGTTCCATGATCGGCGGGTATGGCCAGGATGATCGCATTTGTGCCTGGGCCGCCTTCCAGGCCATGTTGGCGCTGGACAAGCCACAGAAAACCTGCGTGACATTGTTTTATGACAAGGAAGAGATCGGCAGCGAGGGAAATACGGGCGCTCAATCCACTTTTTTGGAAAGTGTCGTGTCAGATCTTTTTCATCTGCAGCAGGGAACCCATGATGAACGGCAATTGAGAAAAATCCTGCACAACTCCAACGCCTTGTCCGCCGATGTCAATGCGGCCATGGATCCTGATTTCAAGGAGGTCCATGAGCCCATGAATGCGGCAAGGCTTGGCCATGGGGTTTGCATTACTAAGTTCACCGGTACCCGGGGAAAGTCGGGTTCCAGCGATGCCGGGGCAGAGTTTGTGGGGCTTGTCCGTCGTTGTTTTAACCAAAATAAGGTAGTATGGCAAACTGGTGAGCTTGGGAAAATTGATGAGGGTGGCGGGGGAACCATTGCCAAGTTTCTGGCCCACACTGGTATGGATGTGTTGGATTGTGGTCCGGCCCTGCTCTCCATGCATGCCCCCTTTGAAATTTCAAGTAAGGCTGATTTCTTTATGACTTTCAAAGCATATAAATCGTTTTTTGAGTGGCCTGAATAACGGTCATGTCGCCCCCCCCCCGAGGGGCAATGGGCCCGGCCCGGAACCGTAGACGGCCCAATTGGCCGGTTCCTATT
>JASFYZ010000317.1:0-7363 GCA_045046665.1 Desulfobacterium sp. | reverse complement strand
TTTTCTTTTATAATATTCTTTTTTTTGAAGGACTCCGGCATATCCATGCTGGCAGGGCCGCATTGATCATTGCCATGAACCCCATTGTGATAAGTCTTTTGTCTGCACTGCTGTTCAAGGAGAAACTCAATTTCATCAGGGGGCTGGGAATCATCCTGTCAGTGACCGGTGCCCTTGTGGTGATTTCCAACGGACAGTTAACCGGTATTGTGGGATATCACATGGGCAAGGGAGAGTTGCTACTTTTTGGGTGTGTTGCCAGTTGGGTGAGTTATTCCCTCATCGGAAAATTGATTATGGGGAGCTTGTCTCCCCTTGTTTCCGTGTGTTACTCTTCATTGGCTGGTACCGCACTTCTGGCAGTTCCTTTCCTGATCAATGGTCAATTTCATGAAATCATAACCTACACACTGCTGGACTGGTGCAACCTGTTTTACCTGGGATTATTCGGCACAGTACTTGGTTTTTTCTGGTACTATGAAGGAATCAATACCATCGGCCCCATGAAAGCCAGTGTTTTCATCAATGTGGTACCGGTCAGTGCCATTATTTTGTCCTATTTTATTCTGGATGAGGCCATCACCCCGTCTCTGTTTTCAGGGGGGGTACTGGTAATTTTTGGTGTCTACGCAACCAATGCATCGGACATGGTCAGAACCACCCTGACAAGGCTGACTCACGGTTTAAGGGTAAAATAATAAGGGAAACAAATGACCATAAAAATAAAAACCCCAGCCGATTCAGAGTGCTTTATTGCAGAAATCATTGGTGAGGAGAGCCTCATTGGACAGCGCATGTCTGCGGGGAAATTGCTGCATATGATGGATATTGCCGCTGCCAGCGCAGGGGCCAGGCATTCGGGAAATTCCCTTGTGACCCTGTCTTTTGATCGCATTGAGCTGCTTGATCCCATCTGCCACAGGGATTATGTGTGCTATGATGCCTGTGTGATTCAGGTGGGGCGCTCTTCTATGGTGATCAAGGTGGAGGGCTTTCATAAGGCCCCCGGAGAGATGGAACTGGTGCCCGGTCACAGCCATATCATTACCATGGTGGCCATTGATGCCAACAGAAAGCCCAATAAAAATATTCCCAAGCTTGAATACCGGACCACCAAAGACCTTGAGCTGAAAAAACTGGCAGAAGGCAGGCAGCGTTTTCTAACCAATCGTCAAAGAATGAAGAAGGCTGTTTTTGCCCTGGAACAGATCCTGGACAAATGGTTGACGGATTACTATTCCCGCACAACATATTTTACCCCAGAGGCAACAGAACTTGTTACCCGAAGACGTTTTCTTCCCCGCAATACCAACGTTCTTGGCAATGTATTTGGTGGAGATACCGTTGAAATGATGGCGGAACTGGCCCTGGCCACGGCCCGTCAGTTCACCGGCAACTACCGCATGGTGACCATTGCCATGGAAGATGTATTTTTTCTTAAACCCCTTCAGTTGGAAAATATCTTTGAAATGTGTGCGCATGTGATTTTTGTTGCCAACACCACATTGGTGGTGGAGATAACCGTTAAGGCCATTTCACTGCATGACACACAAGAATCCTATGTCACTAATAATGGTCTTTTTACGGTGCTCAATTACGACCGCTCTGGAAGAAAAAAAGGGATTGTCAATGGGTTGGGTATGAATCATTCGGATCTTAAAAACCGGCAATACTATCTCAATGAGCTGATAAAGTACGAAAAACGAACGGGGCGTGAGATCACCTGGAAAGGATAATCAAGTATCTTCTCCCCCAGAATTAAGAGAATTAACCCAAAAGCTTTGCAAACATCCCAAATTAAGTTGGGTACCCCTATTTTCGATGCTGAATAAATACCCGAAATTTTGAATCAAATCTGAAACCGGGCAACAACAGGATAATGATCAGAAGGAAACTGTCCATCAAAAGAGTCGGTGAGCACCTTTTTGTGCATCAGCTGAATTGGACCACGATAAAGAATCCAATCAATGTGCATCTGGGTCTCAACGCCTTTAAATTCATGGAAGGTTGTTCCATGGTGGTTCTCAAAAACTTCAGAAAACCCCGCTGCCTTGAAAAGGCGGTACGCCCCGCTTCCCGGTGAACAATTAAAATCCCCCACAATAAGCACCGGTCTGTCATCGGGAAAATCCTCCAGAAAAGAAACCACAAGCCTGGCACTCTCCTCTTGCACGGATTCCTTAAAATCAAAATGGGTGTTACAGATAATCAACTGCTGCTCCTGGTGTTGAAAAAGCCCCATGACACACTGTCTTGGCCACTGACTTCCCGGCAATTTGGAGGACTCCACATCCGGAGTGTGGCTCAGAAAACAGTGTTTTTGTTCCAGGCAACGCCAACCATGATGGTAAAATATTGCATTACTTTGCCACCATTGCAGGGCAGGATTGTGCCAGCCAATGAAATGATGCGCTCTCAGTTCCCGCTGGAGAAAGCCCATCTGAAAGTGATTGAGCTCCTGAAATCCCATGAACGTAGCAGGATGTTCATGCAACAACTTTTGGACCAGAGATTTTCTGTTAAACCATCCATTTTTGCCATCCCGGGCCAAGCCGAATCTCATATTCATGGTCATAATCGTGACTTCCAACGGTTCAGACATCCTGCCATCCTTTTTTTGTCCTCAATCCTCAAGCCTCATTTAACCTAATAAAGAATGCTATTCAATAGCAATATTGACAATATACCCATAAAGGGTATATTATTATGCATGACATGGACGGTAACTACAAACAAAAAAGTAAAAAAGCAGTTCAAGAAACTCCCACACAAAATCAAAGCAGCTTTATATATTTTAACTGTAGAGATTAGGGAGCAAGGGCCGGTCAGGGGTAATTGGTCAAACTATAGCTCCTTGGGCAACAATCGACACCACTGCCACATTAAGAAAGGACATCCCACTTACGTTGCGGTATGGGAAATCATTGACAAATAGATACGAATAGTGGAGATCAACTATGTTGGAACACACGAAAAAGCCCCCTATTGAATTAAAGTTTATTGGCCCGATTGAAAATAAAGAAAAGGCGATTAATGCCTTGCGCACCCTTGGTTTTGCCGATGTATCAGATTCAATTTCGGCAAGTGAACTTTTTGAAGAATTTGAAGACAGTAGCTTGCCTGGCTTTGCGCTTCTTGGTGGCAGGACAAAAGAAAACATTACCCAAAAACAGCTTTCCAAAATAACGGGTATCCCACAAAGCCATATATCAGAAATGGAAAACAACAAAAAAAGTATTGGGAAAAAAAGAGCTCGGGTGCTTGGTAAGGCCTTGGGGCTCAGTTATAAAGTCTTTCTATGATTGTCAAGGGTCACTTGAAAATCAGCCATTTACGGTGATCAAGCGCCGTCCCAACTACTTTGCAAGGAATGGAAAGAAGGCGGGGAAAACTCACAGATGGAACAAAATACAAAAACGGATAAAATTCGATATCCCTCTCTCTTCAGCCCGCTGAAAGTGGAGACATATCATATGGTAAATCGACTGGTGGCCCTACCGGTGCATACGGGGTTTGCCCACACCGATGGGAGGGCCAGTCCATGGATGGAAGCCTTATATACTCGACTGGCCGATTCAGGCGTGGCCATGGTGATTGTTGCCAATGCAGCCGTGTCCCACGATGGCGCTGTCTCCAAATTCAATCTAAGGGTGGACCGTGATGAGTTGATTCCAGGCTTAACTCGACTGGCCAGGACGATTAAACAAAGGGGTGCCATTGCCTGTCTCCAACTGAACCATGCCGGTCGGTTTGCCAAAACAAAATACCCCCTGCTCCCCTCCCCTATCATCCGTGCGAATCTGTCTTTCAACATGGAATCATTAAAGGATTTCATGCACTTCTTCCCCTTTGAAAAACGGTTTAACCTGACACGCGCCTTCATTCGCCAGGTGGCAACATGGAGATATGCCATGACCGCCGAAGATAGAGAAAGGGTGATGGATGATTTTGCCAGCGCCGCTTTAAGGGCCTATCAGGCCGGATTCGACATGGTGGAGCTCCATGGGGCAAACGGCTATCTTCTATGCCAGTACCTTTCCGCATTTACCAATAAACTCCAATCTGACTCAGGATTTGGCGGCGATTTTCAAGGTCGAGCGGTATTTCCCCTGGAAGTGGTCAAAAGAGTGAAAAAAAAATTGCCCATAAATTTCCCAGTGGGCTTCAGGCTAATTCTCCGGGAGTGGGTACCCAACGGCATTGATCTGCCAGAAGCACTGGCCTTTGCCACCCTTTTGGAAAAGGAGAGGATTGCCTATCTTTCCGCCTCGGTGGGTACCTATAACTCCATCCTTTCTCCTGAAATTTTAAAACACATGGACAGACCGACATACCTTGATTCCGATGTGGCAACGCTCACCGCCAAGGTCAACATTCCAACCATTATTTCCGGAAGAATTACCACCCCCTCCCAGGCTGACACCTTTATCCGTGAAGGCACAGCAGATCTCATCGGACTGGGCCGTTCCCTTCGCACAGACCCCAGATGGGTGACAAAGGCTAAAACGTCCTGCGGAAAAATAATCAAATGCACTAACTGCAACTGGTGTTTAAAAAGGGTTATCCTGGAAAAAGGGTTTAACTGTCGTCTATGGCCCAAATTATACCAGGAAAGGACAAAATTTGACCATAAAATGCTGACCCGGAACGACAAAACATTATGGATAAAAAAATCTAAGTCGAGTTTTGTACATGTTGTAACAAAACATTCCAACTTTTTCCAGCAACGGTGGGCAGCGTTAAAGAGATTGGCCAATTCATTGTTTTAATTAATTAACTCTTTCGTTTGAAGTAAATATTCGGGTTGGGAATGTAACTGTTTGGCCGTGCCCCATATTCGCGTATTTGGGACTGTGTAGCATACTAATGCTATGTGAGCAGGCCCAAATAGGTGAAGATGGGGTGCTGGCCGTTACCATTTGAAGATCAATTTAGGGGGCTTAATCATGGCATTTCATGCCTTTTCCGCTTCACCCTTTATGGTGCAGATGGCATGATTCCACACCACATCATGGGCATAATCCGGGAATAAATGCTTAAACAGTGTCCAAAATATTCTACCCGGCCACGCCCTGCCCCTTTGAAAATCAAAGGCGGTATAGATGACCAGCCGATGATTTCCATCCGTTGTGGGTGAGATGTCAAAAAGCAATTTTCCCCGCTTTGTAAAAAGCTCTGCTGGTTCATATAACAAGGCCTTTTCCGGAAGGACTTTAACCAGGCGGACATCCATGGAAATGGGCAGGCTCTTTAAGCGATACTGAACAACAGCACCTTCTTGAAGGGGGATGCCAGATACATGTTTCACATCCACAAATCGAAGTTTAAGAAACTTGCATTCGGGGTTCCCGAACTTGCCCAGTTCCTGAAAAATTTTGCTGGCACTGGTCCGGATTTTAATGGCATACATCCGCTCCATTTCAGGAAATTCATCCAGTTCTATTCCCAGGGAATCTGCAATGGATTTTTTAAAATAATCGCGCTTCTCCTTGATGATCACCGTTGGATAGCGCCCCTGATCCTCCCAGTTCAAGCCAAAGAAAACTTCCGTCAACATATTTCTGCATGTTTTATATATTCCTTTCAGGATTGAAAAAAAAACAGCAGGGGAAAGGATATCCCTGCAAACCTCCCCATAATCAGCAACGCCACTGCCCACCTTCCATAACACCGTTCCCAGGGGCCATTTATCCTTTTCTTTAAATTTCATCTCAGAGGCAAAGGTCTGATACAATATCCGACTCAAAAGGGTTGATTTCAAAACCCACTGTGTCACACCCATCACCCGCTTGCCATGGCGATTGTCCCTTTCAAGCCACCTTAAAACCCACCCACATCCCTGGGAAAGGCTTTTTTTGTCCACACCGTTATGAATTACCGTTTCTGCAAGTGCCCGGGCGCTGATAAAGGCAGAGAAGAGACCGTCCCGGTAAAGCCGTGCCCCCAGGGAATCGCCGGCCATGGCAACTCTGTCAGCAAAGGGTTCTTTTGCTGGAGTAACAACTATGTGGGGAGTACATCTACAGGTCACAGGAACTGCCCGGGCGGCACAAGGGGGGATCGTTTCAGAAGCTGTAGCACTTTCAAAAACAGAAGAATTTTGACATTGAGACTCGCCTTTACGTTGCTCAATCCGGTGGGCTGTTTCCAGGCCAGGCAGAATCGTTTGAACATGGGGAAGGAAAAGAAACCTATGGATAATCCCATCAATCTCTTCAGAAGATAAGATTTTGTCAACGCTTTTTCCGGTAAGGGCAACGGTAAGGTACTCTCCCTTGGGTACCAGGGCAACGTGCTCAAGATCCAACTCTCTGGCACCTGATATGATGAGATAGAGTTCCCTGTCCATGTATTTTTTCAGATAGTCTCTGCCCGGTTTTAATTCAAAAACAAGTGCACGTCTTGTCACCGGTGGGATGAACAGGGGATTGAGTTGCCGGTAAGATTCCCAAAGTAAATTTTCTTTATTTTTTGCCCGATTGTGATTAACGCCGGGACACATACAGACAAAATCAGATTCAATGGAGAAAGGATCGCCCAAACCAGGTTTTATGGTCAACCAAGGTTTTATCACCGTGGAACAGCCCAAATTGCTACTAATGGACATATTCTCTTTATTAAGAAAAATGCTGGAGGAATATTTAATATCCAATGCGTCTCCAACAATGACCGTTGCTCCCTCATCAACGGCCCTTTGTAAAAGGAATGCGTCAAATCCCCGGGAAAGCTTCTGGGGTAACTTTTGTCGTCCAGGGGGCAGGCTTCCTCTGAATACAGACAGAAGCTGTTGTCCCACGGGCACCCTCAAGGGGAAATTTTTCCAAAATCCATGGATCCAAATATGGGTGAATGTTTCTGCCACCACTTCATGGGGCAAGATGATGTCGCACTTTGCCAGCTCTTCCAGGAATCGGGGAGACAGGACACCAGCACAGAAATTACACCCTTTGAACTCCCGGACGCTGCCATCCTGCCCAAGTACCACCTTTTTATCAATAATGGTAACGCTGATATCCACATGGGCATTTCTGGCATTTCTGAGCAGATGAATGGCAAAAAAAGCACCCGCAGGGCCACCGCCCAGGACCAGCACCTTGGCACCATTTCTCAATTTCAACGACTTCCCAAGCTTTTTTTCCATAATTGTGTCCTCTGGTTTATTCTTCACATAAGATTGAAACTTTCGTGTCCAGTCTCTCAGAGAGGTTAGAATCGTGACTATACTTGTGACAAAAAGAAAGATGAAACCGCAACCATTCTCGGTAAACACAATGGTACTCTATTGAAACCCCTTTCGCATTTAGCTGTGAATCATATTGTACTAAAAGTTGTTGTGGTATTATTTTCATTATGATATCCAATT
>JASFYZ010000316.1:0-3833 GCA_045046665.1 Desulfobacterium sp. | reverse complement strand
ATGCCATTTTTGATATTTTCTATGATGAGGATCTGCGCTTTAATTACATGCAGGCGTTTAAGCAGTTCACAAAATGTATGAACCTGGTCTTCCCGGCCCGACAGGCATTGGATTTCATGGATGACTACAACGCGCTTGTGGCAATAAATATCCTGGCAGGCAAGCATTTCAGGGACAAGCGGTTAAGCATGAAGGTCCACCCAAGCTGCTTGCCATCACCGACCAGTATCTGACATCCAAGGGCATTGATCAAAAGGTTCAACCCATCTCCATTCTTGACGAAGAGTTTGAAAAGAGCGTTGGCAAACGAAAACGGAACAAAACAAAAGCGGCTGAAGTGGAGCACGCCATCCGGCACCATCTGGACATTGAACTGGATGATGACCCGGACCTTCAGGCCTCTTTTGCCCAGGCCCTTGCACAGATTTTTAAAGACTTCCAAAACAACTGGAAAAAAATATACGAAGAGTTGGAAAAGCTGCGCCAGCGTATCCAGAAGGCGGGCAAAGAATCCACATATGGCCTGCACCGCAAGAAGCAGATGCCTTTTTTCAGAATTTTCAAGCGGGAAATTTTCGGCCCGGTGGTTGATACGCCGGTACAGCCAGAAATGGCTGCAGAGACCGTCGCCCCCTATGAGCCCACCGAGGAGGAAAAAATATCACTCCTTGTGGATCTCACCCAAAAGGTTTACCTGGTTGTTGAAAGGGAATTAAAGCTGACCGGTTTTTGGGAAAGCATACCTGCCCGAAATAAACTCAAGGCAGAGATACAGACCACATTATTACAGCCTGCCTTTGTGAGATTGCCGCATCTATTACAAAATCGTGCCCAGATCATCAGCCGTGTAATGGAAATCGCGAAAAATAACAATGATGTGATTCTTTACGCGGAGTAAGTATGGAGTTGATTTACACAATCAAGCGGTCGTCCAGACGCAAAAAACTGACAATTACGGTGGAACGGGATCGCAGCGTAATTATTCATGCACCTGAGGCCACTTCAGATGAAAAAATTCAGTCCATTGTTGAATCCAAACGACAGTGGATTTACGAAAAAACATGGCATACACAAAAGTACACCCCATGCCCCGGGTAAAGAGATGGTCAATGGCGAATCTGCACTGTATCTGGGTCGTTACTATCAAATTGAACTGATCCAGGACAGCACTGCTGAAATACGCCTGGAACAACGATTCTTGATTCCTGCAAGCTTATCAGGGAAGCGTAAACAGGTTCTGCGTAAGTGGTATGAAAAAAGGGCAAAGGAGACAATCCTGCCCCGGGCCAAAAAATTCGGCACTGATCTTGGGGTTAAATTCACCACTGCCAAAATCATTGATAACCGCTATAGATGGGGTTCCTGCACAACCAGGGACAATATCAATTTTAACTGGCGGTTGATCAAAGCGCCCATGTATGTGGTGGATTATGTCATTGTACACGAGCTTACCCATCTTCTGGAAGCAAATCACACACCACAATTTTGGAACATCATTCGTGCCCAGATCTCCAAAATGGATCAGGCGAAAAAATGGCTTAAAGAGAATGGCCAAATACTTGAAGAGGATATATGACAAAAAAATGCGAACTAATAATATTACAGCCTGAACTTGGTGCCTCCCCCAATCCACTTTAGAGTGAGGAGGAATAATATGCTATTGAAGGTGGATAGAACTCAAGTAAGGCTTCAATAACGTACGACATTCAAGGCCTGTTTATCCGGTAGCATCACCCAAAATACGTGGGAATGCGCCCATATTGACGAAGTATTCCGTTCCGGCAGGGAAGCTTAAGATTTTCCTTTGGCGGAAAACATCTTTATCTGCGCACCCACAGGCATTTCTGAAATGATGATGCCGTTAATGATCATGAGTGCACCTATTCCTGCTGCTGCCGGCAGACGCTCGTTGAGTACTATAAAGGCGGTCAATGTCGCAAATACAGGTTCCATGGTAAAAATCAGGGCCACCCGGGTGGCGGTCAGGTAACTTTGTGCAAGGGTCTGAACTATAACCGCCAATCCGGTTCCAAGGATTGCTGTAATCAAAATAGCCGAAAGAACAGTGGGATTTCCCATCACTTTAATATCCAGCAACCCGTTCACGTCTTCAAAGGCCAGAACTGTGCAAAAACTTAACATCGAAACCGTACCCAGCTGGATCAGTGTCAACTTAAGGACTTCATGCTGGCAGGCCAGTTTTTCAGTACAAATGAGATGCAGGGCAAACCCCACCGCACCGATCAGGGTCAGCAGATCTCCAACGTTAAAGGGGACGTCTCCGGCTGCCGTCAAAAGATAGAGGCCTCCTGCGGCAACACTGACGCCCACACCCGTGAATACCCGGAGGGGTTCCTTAAGCAATGCAAGGGAGATCAAGGGGACCAACACAACACTGAGACTGGTGATGAAACCGCAATTGGATACCGTGGTATAGAGAAGTCCCAGAGTCTGGAACGTGAAACCCAGGTACAACAACAGGCCCAGAAAACATCCGTTGAGCACCAATCCTTTGTTAAATCCTCTCCATTTTTTCCAGGGTACGGTACACAGGGCGATAAAAACAGAGGCAACCCCAAAGCGGACAGCATTGAAACTGTGTGGTTCCAAAAATTCAATGGCATTGTGAATCAGGACAAATTCAGCCCCCCAAATAAAGGTGATGAAAAATACCCAGAGTGTGGCGGTTTTTGACGAGTTCATTATTTTAGTGCCTTAATGATAAAAAAATACTATTGGCTATACGCATGTTCAACGAGCATTAAAATTGACTGTACGTCGGTTTAGTGGTACTGTCAAGAGAATTGCTTATATATTGATTTTATAGTTACAAACTCATTGGAGAGCCCCATGGCAAGTCAGAACCAGACGCAGCATTTAAGTCTTAGCCGTTCCGCTCAAAAACAAATAACCCGTCAAAAGCTCCTTGACGCTACCGTTCAAATCATTGCGGAGGAAGGAATCGCAGGGATGACACTTGCCAAGGTCGCCCAGCGGACAGGCCTGTCCCGGGGGATCTGCAACTTCCACTTTAAAACAAAAAAATTATTGCTGCTGGAAGCTTTTCGCATGCTGTACGCAGAACATGAGTCGGCCTGGCGCACTATTTTGTCCGATTCCGGCAAAAGTCCGGAAGCCCGACTGCAGGCCCTGATCAGAACCCTTCTCACCCCTCCCATTGCCGATCATACCAAACTGGCCGTCTGGCTGGCATTCTGGGGGGTGCCCCCCCACCGGAGAACCTACCTTGAAATCTGTGAAAAGCTGGATCGTGAATATGAAACAGAGGTGGAGAATCTGCTCAGGAAAATGGCCAATGGCAAAAAAACCATCAATGGGATGAGCCTTAAGGCCATTGCCGTCACCTTGACCTCCATGGTGGATGGCTTCTGGGTCAATTACCTGATTTCCCCGGGGTGTCTGCCCCAGGAAGATGCCGTAAATGCCTGTCTAAATTTTTTATCCAGCTTTTATCCATCCATCGCCACTTTGGAACAATAAGGAGAATCGTTCATGATCAAGAAAATGAGAAGAAAAGAAAAAACAATGTCCGAAGAATCTGTTATTGACGTTTTAAATGCAGCTGAAGAAGGAATTCTGGCCACAGTAGGAAAGGATAACTATCCTTATGCCGTACCGTTAAATTACGCATACCACAACGGCGGCATCTATTTTCACTGCGCTAAAACCGGACACAAGATCGATAATATGGAGCAAAATGACAAGGTCTCTTTTTGTGTGGTCAAGGATACAAAAATAGTTCCCGATGCCTTCAGTACGATATTTAAAAGTGTTATCCTGTTTGGTAAAACCCGGGAATTATTTGATGATGA
>JASFYZ010000315.1:0-14827 GCA_045046665.1 Desulfobacterium sp. | reverse complement strand
CGAATATGGGGCACTGGCCAAACAGTTACATTACCAACCCGAATATTTACCTTTTTTGTAATGATCGTTATTCAAAATTGGGTCCGAAAGGTGATAATTTATGGATATAAAAATTTATATTTGCGTAAAACATGTCCCCGATTCTGCAGCAAACATTGTGGTGAAGGATGGCAACCGCATTGATGATAAGGTCTCCTTTCTTCTCAATCCCTATGATGAGCATGCCGTCACCGAAGCGGTTATCCTGCGAAATCATTTGGGCCAGGGGGAGGTCATTGCCGTTTCCCTTGGCACCGGAGATGTGGAAAAAACCCTTCGTTCTGCCATGGCCATGGGGGCAGACCGCTCCATACTGGTGAAAACGGCCAGTCAAAAGGACAGTATTGTCACAGCCAGGGCACTTAAAGCTGCCATTGAACAGGATGGCTGTCCCACCATCATTTTCACCGGCAGAGAATCCATTGATATGGAAGGGATGCAGACCATGTTTCGTCTGGGGGCCGCGTTTGATTTCCCCGTGGCATCCAATGTGATAAAGTTTACACCACAAGGGGACAGAGCCATTGTGGAAACCCAGTCCGAAGGAGGAGGCAAAAACATCTACGATCTTTCCATGCCTTGTGTTCTGGGGGTGGGCAGGGGAATCAACACCCCCTCTTACCCCACCTTCCCCGACGTGGTAAAGGCCCGGAAAAAAGAGGTTAAAATCGTTGAACTAAAAAATCTGGACATTGCCCCGTCCCCATCGACCATGTTTCTTATTTCACTTGAACCCTTTGCACAAGAACGACGGCCACAAGAGATCACGGGAACCCCCACAGAACAGGCACAAACCCTTGTGAAAATCCTTCGGGATGAAGCGAAAGTGCTCAATTAGTAAATATTTGGCCAGTGCCCCATATTCGCGTATTTGGGACTGCGTAGCATACTAATGCTATGTGAGCAGACCAAAATAGGGGAGGATGGGGTGCTGGACGAATATTTGCCTTAATTAAAGGAAAATCCATGGAAAGAACAGGTGTTATAATAGAAACCAAGGAGGGCCGGGTTAAGGATGCCAATTGGGGCATGATTGCCTGTGCCAGGTCAACGGGGCGGGAGGTGTATGCCCTGGTAATCAATGAAAATGCTGAGCCCCTCAAAGAGACGTTGGAATCCCATGGTGTTCATGCGATCCTTGAACTCACCCTCAGCGGTGGGGAAAACACCCTGTGGAATCCGGAACAGTGCTCCCATACCATCATCCAGGCCATGGAGGCCCATGAGATAAAATCGCTGCTGGCATTGACCACCCCCATGGGGCGGGAATTGCTTCCACGGGTTGCCGCAGCCTTAGATGCCTCGCTGGTGATGGACTGCATTGATGTAGACATTGAAAAAGGGCTTGCCCAAACCACACTCTATTCCGGTAAAACCATTGGCACCATAAAGGTTTCAGGAGCTTATCAGCTTTTTGGAATCCGCCCCAATGTGATTCCCCCGGTTTCCGTAAAAAGCAATGCCACAATGATCCCCATGACCATGAACACCCCATTGCCAGAACGATTCAAAACCCTTGAAATTCTTCCCGGCCAATCCTCCCAGACAGATATCACCGAGGCAGATATTATCATCTCCGGGGGCCGGGCCATGCAAAACAAAGAAAATTTTAATCTGCTGTTCCACTGTGCAAAAGCCATGGGGGCCGCAGTGGGAGCAAGCCGGGTGGCCGTGGATATGGGATGGGTCCCTTACACCATGCAGGTGGGGCAGACCGGTGAAAAAGTCAGCCCCCGGGTCTACATTGCCTGTGGGATATCCGGTTCCATACAACACTTTGCCGGAATGAAAATGTCTGGTATGATCATTGCCATAAACACCAACCCCGAAGCTGCCATGGTGTCCAATTGCGATTATTTTATCCAGGGAGACCTTTTTGAAATACTCCCCTTGCTGACGCAATTTTTAAACCCGGCATCCCAAACATGATTTAAAAAGGAACAAGGCCCGGCCAAAGGCCAAAAGGAATGAATTGACAGGAGAAGAGACGAAATATTGCAAACATGCAGTGACAGATGCCGATTTTATATCTGTTTTTGATAAATTCAGTGAAGGCGTTCTGGTGACCGACCTCAATGGGGTCATCATTTATTACAACCGGGCCATGTCCCACATTGATGATCTGGATCCCCGCAACGCGTTGCATAAAAAAATCACAGATGTGTATCACCTCACCAACGATGACAGCATCATCATGCAGTGCCTGAAAAAGGGTGCCCCCATCATCGACCAACCCATTTTTTATCGCACCCGCATGGGCAAGGTGGCAAACACGGTGCACAGTGCATTTCCCCTGACAAGAAACAGTAAAATCATCGGCATCATCTGCTTTGTCAGGGATTATAATATCCTTGCAGAAACCATTGCAGACATGCCCGTTGACCATAAAACCTTTGACAGTGACATTTTTTTTGATTCCATCATTGGTGAAGATCCAGACCTTGTCAAGGCCATTTCATCGGCAAAAATGGCGGCAAATACCCCTTCACCGGTGATGCTGTATGGCCAGACTGGCACGGGCAAAGAACTTTTTGCCAGGGCCATCCATAACCACAGCGCCAGAAGTCGCCAAAAGTACACCCCTGTGAACTGTACCGCCATCCCGGAAAATCTGCTGGAGGGTATTTTGTTTGGCACCTCCAAGGGCGCATTCACCGGATCGGTGAATAAAGCAGGGCTGTTTGAAAGAACCCATGGGGGTACCATCTTTTTAGATGAACTCAACTCCATGCCCGTGGGGCTCCAGAGTAAAATTTTGCGGGTACTCCAAGAACGGAAGGTGAGGCGGGTGGGGGCATTAAAAGAGACTACCATTGATGTTAAGATCATCAGTTCTGTTAATGAAGATCCCCATGTGGCCATGGCAAACGGCACCCTGCGCCCGGACCTTTTCTACCGTCTTGGGGTGGTGTTCATTCACATTACCCCCCTGGTCGAGCGCATGGGGGACCTCAGACTTCTGGTGAAACATTTCATTAACAAACACAACAAACTCATGGGAAAAGGGGTCAAAGAGATTTCTGATAACGTAATGACTCGATTCCAGACATATCATTGGCCGGGAAATGTAAGAGAACTGGAGCATGCCATTGAAGGGGCCATGAATATTGTGGGTTCCAGTGACACCATCCAGGTTCGACATCTCCAGTCCCATTTTTCAAATTTAACTCCCAGCCCCCCATCGATTCCTGTTAAAAACACCATTTTATCCCCTCCCCATGCCGGTCCATCCTCCCCCCAGATATTATCCTCGTCCTCTCCCACCAATCTCATTGAAAAAAAGGCTGAACAGGAAAAGGATATTGTTCATCAATCCCTGACCATCCACGCCGGAAACATTGCACGGGCAGCCGCCAGCCTGGGTATCTCCCGTCAACTTCTCTATTACAAAATGAAAAAATATAAAATGCTGCGGGAAGATTACCTCCAGTGAGGTGTTAACTGTTTTTATTGAACGTGGTGATTAAATTTTGGGGGTTGGTTTTTCAAAAAGCAGATCCCCTTATTTATGGCAAAATAAAAACGTATTGTCGTATCAGTCCATGTGTAAAGTTATTTTACTGTAAATGTAAAATTATTTTACTGTAAAAAAAAACTTTACACATCATGTATTCCGAACTGTTCTCGTAAAAAATAAATTTTATTTACTTATAAAATTATTCTCCACAGTTCCCGGGGATTAATTTTTTATCCCTTGTTTTATTTTATGTTGGTATATTTATTGCTGTTTATTCACATCGTGGGTAAATATTCGGCCAGCACCCCATATTCACCCTATTTGGGCCTGCTCACATAGCAATAGTATGCTACGCAGGCCCAAATACGCGAATATGGGGCACTCGCCAAACATTTACATTATCAACCCGAATATTTACCATCGTGGCCATCCAGGCCCCATTTGTCAGACCTGTCCCATCCCGTATGCTGCTTCAGTATGACTTAACAGAATCTGGTGTCACCGCAATCTTACAGGCTACCCAGGATGACCCCTGAATTTCTGTTCAAGAAAACTGAACCCGCAGTCAATCTAATAACCTTTTTAAGTTTTGGAGAAACGAGTATGAGAAACAGGAAAAAAGTATTATTGCCCCTCTTAACCCTTGCCGTTTTCATGATTTTTGGCGCTGCCAATGTGTTTGCGGCAGGTAAAAGCGTTGCCGTGGGTGTTCTTGGCCCCTTCACTGGCCCTTCAGCCCAGACAGGGGAAGAATTCAAAGCATCCGTTCAAATGGCCATGGAAGCCATTGATTACACCGTGGGTGATTACAAAATCGACATCGTATGGGTGGATTCCCAGTCGGATCCGGCCAAGGCTGCCGGGGCCTATGCCGAGGCCGTTGAGGGCAAGGGCATTCAGGCAGGCGTGCTGAACTGGCACTCCTCCGTGGCCATTTCGGTCATGGATGTGGCAGCCCAGTACAAGGTACCCCACATGTTCGGCTTTGGTGCCAGTGAAGTGGTGAACCAGAAATGGCAGGCAGATCCGGAAAAGTACAGCTATTGGGGTGGCAAGGGATGGCCTGTTCCCGCCAAACTTGAGAAAAATTATGTAGAAGCACTGAACAATGCCATCAAAGCTGGCACCTGGACACCGAAAAATAAAATCGCCGCCATTTACGGCGGAGACACGGATTGGGGCAGAAGTGCCGGGAAAGCTTACAGAAAAGCTCTGGAAGCCAGTGGGTGGGAAATTTTTGCAGAAGAGTATTTTCCTGCCACCCAGACCGATTTTTATCCCCTGTTGAGCAAGTTTAAAAAAGCGGGTGTTTCTGCGGTAATGGGAACCTCCACCTCCCCTACGGCCCTGACCTCCTTTGTGAAACAGTTTTCAGAAGTGGGACTTAAAAGCGTGCTGGTGGCTTCGGGCCTTGGATGGATCGGCGACTGGTATAAAATGACCGGACCCGCCTGTGACTATGTCCTGGACTCCATTCCCCAGCTCACCACCCCCGAAGCCCAGCAGTGGGCCAAGGATGTCAAAACCAGGTTCGGATTCAACCCCAGCCCTTCAGCAGGCGGTCTCTCCTATGACGGTATCCGTATGTTTATCAAGATTCTCAATAGAACCTACGAAAAATACAATATTCTGGACAAAGAATCTATTCATAAAATCATGGTGGAAGAGGTCAACACCGGTAAACTCACCTATGGCAAAAAAGATGGTGCCATCATCATGAACGAGTACAAGTACACCCCGGAAACCATGCCGGACATGGTGGTTTCAAGTGATGCATATTTTTTCCCCATCCTCCAATACAACAAGGCGGGCAAGGGCAGCATTATTTTCCCGGATATGTGGAAAGTAAAGGAATTTGAAGCCAGAAAATAGTACCGGAAAGAGTTTCTCTGCTGGGGACAGATTTGAAATCTGTCCCCCCTCCCGGCAGGGCAAAAGGGCCGCCGACGGTCCCGTGCCGGACCCATCGTCCGTCGGGGGCGGCATGGTTCCATTTTCAATCTTCGTTGTGACAAGCTACCCTGTCATGTGGATTTATATGCAACTCCGCACAACGGACTGGAATCATAAGCGTTTCAATTTTCGTTGTGGCAGGTGGTTACTGCCATATAGGTTTATACCGGCAACCATTTAAGGAAAACGTACCTATCATGATCGTACTGGAAACCCATAATCTGACCAAACAATTTGGAGGTCTCACCGCTGTAAACTCCGTCTCCATGACCGTAAATCAAGGTGATATTGTGGGACTTATCGGTCCCAACGGTGCGGGTAAGACCACCTTTGTCAACGCCATATCAGGGCTCAATCCCCCCACATCGGGGAAGGTGAATTTTTTTGGTGAAGAAACCACCGGGTTCACCCCGGAGAAAATGTGCAAAAAGGGCCTGTCCCGCACCTTTCAAATTCCCAGCCCCTTTCCCAAAATGACCGCCATTGAAAGCGTCATGACTGCCAGCATTTTCGGCAATGCCCCCGGTGTGGTGACAGACCCCATGCAACACAGCCGGGAAATGCTGGATTTTGTGGAGTTCCCCATGGCCGAAGAGGTGCTGTCGGAACAGCTTAACACGGTACAACTCAAACGCCTGGATCTGGCAAGGGCCCTGGCCAGCCATCCCAAAATGTTGTTCATGGACGAACTGGCATCGGGGCTCAGCGAGGGAGAACTCACCGACATCATGCGCATCATTAAAAAAATCAGCAAAAAAGGCATCTCCATCCTCATGATCGAACATATCATGCAGCTGATCATGGCGGTGTGCAATCGCCTTTTGTGCATCCAGTTCGGCACCAAAATCGCAGAGGGTCCCACCCAAGAGGTGGCCAATGATCCCCGGGTCACCAAGGCTTATCTGGGCAGTGCCGATTGATGGCAGACAAAATTTAAATAATCCGCAGAAGAATCCCAAATAAATGGAGATGCCATGCTGTTAGAATTAAAAGAACTGGATGCCGGATACGGATATCTGCAAATCCTGAGAAAGGTCAATCTCAATGTGGACAAAGGCGAATATGTCTGCATTGTAGGGCCCAACGGTGCCGGTAAAAGTACCACCATGAAAACCATTGCAGGTTTGATCCCCCCCATGGCGGGTAAAATCACATTTAATGGAGAAGATATCACAGGTCTTCCCGCCTACCAGATCACCCAGAAAGGTATTGCCTTTGTGTCCGAAGAGATGAACCTCTTTGTCAACATGTCGGTGCAGGAGAACCTCTTGATGGGGGCCTATATCATCCAGGATAAAAATGTCCAGAAGGAGCGTCTGAAATTTGTATTTGACCTCTTTCCTCGCCTGGCCGAACGAAAAAATCAACTGGCAGGTACCATGAGCGGTGGTGAACGAAAAATGCTGGCCATCGGTCGTGGCATGATGTCCGACCCCACCCTGATGCTGGTGGATGAGCCCTCCTTTGGACTGGCTCCCCAGTTGACAGCCAGCGTGTTTGACTCTTTGGAGGTACTTCGAAAAACCGGAGTGACCATCATGCTGGTGGAGCAGAACGTCACCACCACCTTGTCCATCACCGACCGGGCCTATGTTCTGGAAAACGGAAAAGTGGGCCTGGAAGGCAAAAGTTCTGATCTTCTAACTGATCCCTATGTAAAGAAGGTATTCCTTGGCGTTTAACATCAAACCAAATCTGGAGAAATTGTATGTCTGACACCCTTAAGGATACCATTGCCTGGATGAAATCAGCCAAGGGCATCACCATCCTGGGCTCCCTTTTGCTGGCCACTTTTGCCACCATTAACAGCGGTCCCTACATCCTTGTGAATACCATTATCACCGGCGGCATGCTGGCCCTTGTTTCAACAGGTCTCACCCTGATGTTGGGGGTGTTGAATATCGCCATGTTTGCCCATGGCGAATTTTTCATGATCGGCTCTTTATCTGCCTATTACGTATTTACCCCCATCAGTAACTACACCACCCTGCACCCGGACTCCTTTCTGGTGATCTGGGGCCCCATCGTGGCCATTTTCGCATCCATGGTGGTGGGCGCCATTGCCGGTATTATATCGGAGTTTCTGGTATTCCGTCCTTTACGAAAAAGGGCCGCAGATAACTGGGTCATGAACTCCTTTTTGCTCACCGTGGGCTTGAGTGTACTTCTGGTGAACCTTCATCAGCTCATCTTTGGGGCCAATTTTAAAGGCATCGTCCGATATTGGGGGGGCAGGTCCCTCTCCTTTGCCGATGTGTTTATCTCCCGGGACCGGGTCATCTCGTTCTGCCTGTCTGTCTTTATTGTTTTTCTGTTCTGGGCGTTCATGACCTATACCCGTACGGGCAGGGCTATCCGGGCCGTATCCCAGGATGCCACAGGTGCCCAGATTGTGGGCATTAACATTGAAACCATTGTGTTGATAACCATCTCTTTGAGTTGTGCCCTTGCTGGCGTTGCCGGCGGCAGCCTTTTATTCATGTATCCCGCCTATCCCACCATGGGCCTTGAGCCCCTTTACATGGCGTGGTTTGTGGTCATTTTGTCGGGTCTTGGTAATATTCTGGGCGCCGTGGCCGGTGCTTTTATGGTGGCCCTTTTAAAGGTGGTCACCGTGGAATATGTGGGGGCTGGATGGGATTTTGTAGTGCCCTCCATTTTGATCATGCTCGTTCTCATTTTTAAACCCAGCGGAATATTCGGCTCTGAAGTCCGTGGCGTTCTGGATACATAGGAGATAGTAATGGAAACAACAAACACCGTTCAATCAAGTCCTGCATCGGGAACCCTGCTGGGAAAAATCGGATTCAACCCGGCGGGTATTCTCTGTGTTCTCCTGTTGCTGGCACTGCCGTTTATACCCCCCTTTAACCAGGAATACCTGTTACGGTGGCTCATCTATGCCGCCTTTATTGCCACCTTGTCCGTAGGGTTTGATTTTACCGCAGGGTTCATCAACATTGTTAACTTCGGCTATGCCGCCGTGGCGGGGTATGGGGGATACACATCGGCCCTGCTGGCCGTAAATTTTGGCATATCTCCCTGGATTGGGATCTTCATTGGCGGGGCCAATGCCGCTGTTCTGGGGTTGATCATCGGCATGATTTCCTTACGACTTCGGGGTATCTTTGCCGCATGTCTCTCCTGGTTCTTTGGCCTGGCACTCATGGGGCTTGCCACCAAACTGGTGTGGCTCACAAGGGGCCCCCTGGGTCTTCGCACCCCCCGGATGTTTGAAACAGAATCCAATGTTCCCTTTTATTATCTTATCATTGTGCTGTTACTCCTTACCTATATTATCTGCAAAATGGTGGTGAACTCCAAGATGGGCCTGGCTTTTAAAGCCATTGGGCAGAACATGGATGCAGCAAGAACTTCCGGTATCAACCCGGTGTTTTACCGGGTCTTTAATTTTACCCTCTCCTGTGCCCTGGCAGGGGTTTTGGGGGGATTTTACGCTCACTACTACGGCATCCTTACCCCCGACGTGATGCACACCAGCAAAACCGTTGAAGTTCTGGCAGTGGCCTACATAGGTGGACGGGGGAGCCTGTGGGGCGGAGCAGTTATTGCCTTTCCCTTTATCTTTTTAATGGAAATCGTTCGTTCCACCCTGTCCAATTTGCCAGGACTGAATCTTGTGATCTACGCACTGATGCTCATTCTGGTGATGATCTATTATCCCGGTGGATTTTCCCATTTTTTTGATGTTCATGTCAGACAATCAAAGAATAAGGTCATAAGGGTTCTGCTGAACAAAGCGTAATTCGGAGGCGAGGACAGATTTAAAAATTTGTCCCCTAAGCGCACAAATAACTTTCCTCACCCGGGAGCGCGGGCATCTCGCCCGCTCTGAAAATACTTAAAGCGAAGCGGGCGGGACGCCCGCGCTCCCAAGAAAAAATATTTATCATAAAAATATTGAACCATGGATTACAATTTGCAAACAAAAACCTGATACAATCAATTGATGAATAGAAACAACCCTTTTGCCACAAAACACTTTATCTGCAAAAGAATCTTCAACATTGCAGTAAGGAAACAAAAGGGTACCAACTTGAATCAAAAAAAGGAGCGTTTTTACATGAAAACAAATGCAAGGGCAGTGGTTATCGGCGGTGGAGCTATTGGTGTAAGTGTTGCTTATCATCTGGCGAAATATGGCTGGGGCAATGATGTGGTTCTCTTGGAAAAACATGAACTCACCTCTGGATCAACCTGGATGGCCGCAGGAAACGTCTCCTTTTTTCATTCAAGCTTTTATGGTACCCAGGTCAACATGAAGAGTATTGAAATCTTCAAGGAGCTGGAAAAAGATACCGGCCAGAACACTGGCTGGCACACCACAGGTTCCATCCGCACCGCCGATAACAAAGACCGCATGGACGAACTGGGATACTTTTATTCCATGAGTAAATGTCTGGGCCTGGATGTGGACTGGGTCACCCCGGATAAGATGAAAGAACTGCATCCCTTGATGAACACCGAAGGACTGCTGGGCGGTCTCTACTGGCCGGATGATGGAGATGTGGACCCCAACAGTCTGACCCAGGCCCTGGCCATGGGTGCCAGAAAATACGGGGCAGAACTCAATCTTCACACCATGGTAACCGGCATTGATAAACTGCCCTCAGGCGAATGGCTGGTCAAAACAGACAAGGGAGACATCACCTGTGAGCATGTCATCAATGCCGCAGGTCTGTGGGCCCCGGAAGTTGCCAAAATGGTGGGTTTAGAGATTCCCTCCATCGCCATTGCCCATACCCACATCCTCTATGAAAAGATCAATGCCGTGGACGAGCGCGACACCATTCTTCCCCTGGTGCGTGACCCCGATCGTTCCATCTATTTGCGTCAGGAAATGGACAGTCTGATTCTTGGTATGTACGAAAGATTTGGTCAACAGTGGAAACCCAAAGGGGTGCCCTGGGACTATGCCCAGACGGAAATCAACCCGGATATTGACAACATTGCCGAAAACATCGAACATGGCATGCATCGTTTCCCTGTGCTGGGTGATACGGGTTTTAAACACGTCACCGCCGGCCCCATCACCTACACCCCCAACGGAGACCCCCTGGTGGGTCCTGCAGCCCCCCTGAAAAATTTCTACCATGCCTGTGGCTACAGCTTTGGCATCACCCAGGCCGGTGGCATCGGACACTTCTTGGCCGGATGGATCATGAACGGAGAGCCTGAAATCGATCTGTGGGACATGGACAGTCGTCGCTACGGCAGCCATGCCAACTGGGCCTACAACCATGAAAAAATTGCCGACACCTACCCCAGACTCTATTCCATTATCTATCCTAATGAATGGCGTGAAGCAGCCAGGCCAAACCGCACCAGCCCCATATTTGAACACCAGAAAACGGCCAATGCCTCCTTTGGTGACTACTTTGGATGGGAATGTCCCAATTATTTTGCCCCTGAAGGGGAAGATAACCACGAAACACCCTCCTGGCGGCGCAACAACTCCTTTGAGAATGTAAAAGCCGAGTGTAAACATGTCATGGAAAAAGTGGGACTCCTGGATCTCACACGGTTCGCCAAAACCCGCATTTCCGGACCCGGTGCCGAAGCATGGCTGAACAATCTCACCTGTCAGAAAGTTCCCACAAAGGATGGCGCTCTTTCATTAAGTCCCTGTCTTGACCCTGACGGTATGTTTAAAACCGACATGACGGTGTCCCGCACTACAAAAAATGATTACTTTTGTGTCACTGCCAGTGTGGGTAAAAAACATGATCAGCATTGGATGACCCAGAACCTGCCCGAAGACGGCTCCGTTGTTATGGAGGATCTTACGTACAAGATGGGCTGTTTGATCCTTGCCGGTCCCAAAAGCCGGGAGGTCCTTGCCAAGGCCAGCTATGATGACGTTTCCAATGAAAAATTCAAGTTCAGCACCACCAAAGAGATTTATGTGGGCCGGGTGAAATGCCGGGTCAACCGCATGAACTACGTGGGAGAGCTTGGGTTTGAAATTTTCCATCCCATGGAGCAACAAATCCCCCTGTACACCCACCTCATGGAGGCGGGTGCAGAATTTGATCTAAAAATGTTCGGCATGTATGCCATGGATTCCATGCGCCTGGAAAAAGGATATCTGGCCTGGAAATGTGAGATGAATCGCCATCACCATCCCCTGGAAACCAATGTGGGCTGGACCGTTAAGTGGGACAAGGATTTTATTGGGAAAGCGGCCCTTCTCAAGAAAAAAGAGGCTGGCATCACCCAAAAACTGGCATGTATGGTTGTGGAAGCCAAAGATTCTGACCCCTATGGATACAACGGTATTTATAAAGATGGAGAACGGGTGGGCATCACCTCTGCGGGTGGCTATGGTCACCGTGTTGACAAGAGTATTGCCCTGGGTTACATCACCCCGGAACTGGCCGTTCCCGGTACAAAGCTGGAAGTTGAAATACTGGGCAGAATGCGGGCCGCAGAAGTGGTTGCCATGCCCCTGTATGATCCTAAAAATGAAAAGATGAAGGCTTAAGGCTATCCGGGATATGCTCTTCCACCAATAGCCTGAACTAAAAAATAGAACACAATGAGTTTAATGAATGATGATTACCAGAACCGCTTCATGCCGACATCATCATTCATTTTTTTATGTACAAACGTTAAGATTTAGAGGAAACGAAATTATGAAAATCTTTGTATGCATTAAGCATGTTCCCGACACTGCAGCCAATATCAAGCTGGTTGGGGATAACGGCTTTGAAGATTCAGAATGCAAGTTCATTGTCAACCCCTACGACGAATACGGACTGGAAGAGGCGGTGAGTCTGGTGGAAAAAGAGGGCGGTGAAGTGGTTGCTGTCACCGTGGGTAAAGGGGCTGCCACAGCCACTCTCAGAAGTGCCATGGCCATGGGTGCCCTAAGGGCCATCCACGTGCAGATCCAGGGACAATTCCTGGACAGTTCCCTCACAGCCAAAGCCCTGAAGGCGGCCATGGACCAGGATGGCGCTGCAGATCTCATATTTACAGGAAAAGGATCCGTGGATACAGAAGGCTCCCAGACCCAGTACCGCCTGGCCGCATCCATGGGGCTTCCCGTGGTCAATGAAGTCTCCAGACTTAGCATTGACGGTGGGAAAGCCACCATGGAAAAAGAGGTCGGTGGGGGAGAAAGAGAAGTGCTGGAAATGACCCTACCGGGCATCATCGGTGCCACCAAAGGGCTCAATGAACCCCGGTACCCCAAATTCCCGGACATCATGAGGGCCAAAAAGAAAAAAATACAGGAGATCGCCATTGCCGATCTGGGCATTGATGAAAAGGCCGGCCCCTCCCAGCTTGTGACATTGGAAGCCGTTCCCGAAAGATCCGGTGCAAAAATGCTGGAAGGCTCTGTCCAGGAGCAGGTAACCCAATTGCTCAAGGTCCTGCGGGAAGACGAAAAAATCATATAGACAACCAAGAAGCGTTGTCATAAGTACCCGAGCATATATTCTTAAAATCCAAAGATATCAATGATATATATCCATGGAATGCTGAAAAACATATGTGTGGGTACTTAATAAAGCTTAAATGTTCATAGGGAGAACAAAAATATGACCAGGACAGGTGTTTTAATAGAAACGGGTGAAGGAAAAATCAAGAAAACCAACTTTGGTGTTCTCACTGCTGCCCGGGGAAAGGCCGGAGATAATGAGGTGTATGCACTTCTTCTGGATGGGGATGCCGAGGCCGCAAAAGCCGAGCTTTCCGCATTTGGTGTTCAGAAAATCATTGCCATTTCCATTGCATCAGGGGATCTTGCCACCAGCCCGGAACTCCAGGCCGATGCCATTGTCGCTGCGGCAAAGGAATATGATCTAAAGGCTGTCATGGGCCTTGCCAGTACCACCGGACGTGATCTTTTTGCCCGCATGGCGGCAACTCTTGACCTGCCCCTGATATCTGACTGCATCTCAGTGGATATTGATGAAAAATCTGCGGTGAAATCCCACTTTTCCGGCAAGACCTTTGCCACTATAAAAGTGGAAGCAGATATCATGCTTTGCACCGTAAGACCCAATGCCATAGAGGCCGTAGAAGCTCCTGCTGATGCCGAGGCAATCTCGTTTTCCGCAACGGTTTCCAATGGTGCAAAAGTTAAGATCATCGAAAGAAAGAAGGGAGACGGCGGAAAGGTTGACCTGACAGAAGCGCCCGTAATACTCACTGGGGGCCGGGCCATCAAGTCTGCTGAGAACTTTAGCATGCTCGAAGAGTGTGCGGCTCTTCTGGGTGCCGCTGTGGGAGCCTCCAGGGCCGCTGTAGATGCGGGCTATGCCCCCCACTCCATGCAGGTGGGACAAACCGGAAAGACCG
The DNA here is from genome assembly GCA_045046665.1 of Desulfobacterium sp. Classification (GTDB taxonomy): domain Bacteria; phylum Desulfobacterota; class Desulfobacteria; order Desulfobacterales; family Desulfobacteraceae; genus Desulfocicer. The sequence continues at coordinate 1,047 of JASFYZ010000315.1, read as the reverse complement.
TGGGTCCCAAGCTCTATCTGGCCTGTGGTGTCTCCGGAGCCGTGCAGCATTTTGCAGGAATGAAAACATCCAAAGTCATTGTGGCAATTAACACCGATAAAGATGCTCCCATATTTTCCAAATCTGATTATGGCATCATTGGAGATATCTTTGAGGTAGTTCCTGCGTTGACAGAAGCCTTGAAATAATCGTAAATATTCGGCCAGCACCCCATATTCGCCTATTTGGGCCTGCTTACATAGATTCCATGCTACGCAGTCCCAAAGACGCGAATATGGGGCATTTTGCCAAACATTTACATTACCAATCCGAATATTTGCAAATAATCTGTTTCCCTGATACAAGGACATTGGTGAACGGGGTCTGGCTTTTTTAACAGACTCCATGTGTTTTAATGTTGAGTTAAAAATGTATGGGATTCAAAATCGCTCAAAAATTCACCCAACAGGAGACTAATTAACTTAAAAGAAATAGATAAGAATGAATAAGATAAAAGGAACAGAAAAATGAAACTCTTAGTGAGCTACAACAAAAATCTGAGAACCACGGCCGTCATGGAGCTTGCAGCCCGCAGAGCCAAAGACTCGGGCGCTCTTGTTTATCTGGTCAAAACCTGCGCCTCCGACGCATCCCCAGAGAGAATCAGTGAAATCGAAAAAAAGCTTGATTTCATCAAGGAATATCTGGATAGACAGGGCGTTAAGAGTGAAGTTCACGTTCTCATCCGTGGCTTGGCCCCTGGGGATGACATTGTTCGTTTTGCCAAGGAAAAAGCGGTGGATGAAATTATTTTCGGCATGAAAAAAGAGTCCCGGGTGGGCAAATTGGTATTTGGCTCCACGGTTCAGTTTATCATCCTGGAAGCTCACTGCCCGGTCACCACCGTAAAGGTTTCCTAAGTCAACTAAGCATCCCGAACTAAAAACTTGGAGTAAATATTCGACCAGCACCCCATCTTCACCTATTTTGGCCTGCTCACATAGCATTAGTATGCTACGCAGTCCCAAATACGCGAATATGGGGCACTGGCCAAACATTTACATTACC
>JASFYZ010000314.1:0-4332 GCA_045046665.1 Desulfobacterium sp. | reverse complement strand
GGCTTTTTTTTTGGCATATTTACGTAATTGTTGGCCATAATCAGCATTTTCGCTGATGATTGCAATTGATTCAGCTGTGAATTTACCCTTGGATGTGGAGATCATGAAGTCTGAAATACTTTTGGTGGTGTAGGTCAGACGGATCACATTGTCAAAGCCCTGTTCCGTGATGGTACTGGCATTTGCATAGGTAACAATGGTGGGAACTCCATATCGATTGTAGATAGGGGTGGAAGCCAGCGCACAACTGCTCATGGTGGGTCCCAGGGAAACCAGGTATTTACTGGCTGCGATTTTTTTGGCCACATTGCCAGATTCCTTGGGATCGCCACGGTCATCAAAAAATTCCAGCTCCAGGTTGTATCCTTTCAGGGGGCCAGCAGCGATTCCGCCAGCAGCATTGATCTCTTTTACAGCAATTTCCTGGCCTCGTTTATCATCCAGGCCATAATCTCCATATTTACCGGTGCAGGCATCATAACCGGCGATGTGGATGATCTTATTCTTAGTGTCTATGCCATCACTTGAGACCTTGGCCATGCAAGTGGATGAACTTAAGATCAATACAAAAAGTAAACACGTAAGACCCAACAAACCCTTTTTCATTGTTATCCCCTTTTCATTTTATGATCATCCTTATTAGAAAAGAACGATCAAAATTAAATTTCTGGACGTGATACCACTATCAGTCATTTTGATGGTGTGGGATCAGGCCCGATTTTCCAGACAACCTGGTATATTTTTAGACAATCTTCAACCCTCTCCCAGATAACTTTTCCGGATTTCATCGGAGTTGAGCAAATCCGATGACTTACCTTGGTGAACAATCTTTCCCAATTCAATCACATAGGCCCGCTGGGTTATTTTTAAGGCTTTTTTAACATTTTGCTCCACCAGCAGAATGGATAAACCAGTTTTATTCAGTTCCTTGATGGTTTTAAATATTTGATTTACCAGCAATGGGGACAGTCCCATGGAGGGTTCGTCAAGAAAAAGTAATTTGGGCCGTTTCATCAACCCCCTTGCAATGGCCACCATCTGCTGTTCTCCACCACTTAAGGTACCTGCCTTCTGCTTTCTGCGATCCCCCAGAATGGGAAATAAGTCATAGTATTTTTCCATGTCCTGGCGAATTGCTTTTTTATCTTTTCGTCCAAAGGCCCCCATTTGTAAATTGGTCTCCACGGAGCGCTGGGTGAAAACCATTCGTCCCTCGGGCACGTGGGAAATTCCCATATGAACGATTTTTTCTGGAGGAAGATTATTCAATGGTTGGTCTAAAAAGGAAATACTTCCCCCTGTAACTTTTATTAAACCGGAAACCGTCTTGAGAAAAGTGGTTTTTCCCGCACCATTGGCTCCAATGAGGGCCACAATTTCGCCTGGTTTGATTTCAAGATCTATCCCAAAAAGGGCTTTGATTTTTCCATATCCAGATTCCAGGGATTTAACTGTCAGCATTAAATATCTCCTTCATCGCCAAGGTAAATCGCTTGGACCTTTTTATCGTTCTGAATTTGCGTGGGGGTCCCTTCGGTGAATTTGGAACCGTTTGCCAATACAATGAGTCGTTCTGCCACGGACATAATGAATCTCATGTTATGCTCAATGACGAAAACGGTGATGCCGTTTTGTTGCACAATTTTGATATAATCGGCCAGGGCATCCATCTCATTGGGATTCATGCCTGCACAGGGTTCATCCAGGAGCAGCAGTTGGGGACCTGATACAATTGCACGACAGACTTCAACCAATCGCTGTTTACCATAGGGCAAATTTTTAACCAATGTGTCATGGGTATCGGTCATGCTGGCGGTTTCCAGGACAGCCATGGCCTTTTCCCGGGCCTGGGTCTCAATTTTTCTTGTTTTCATAAAACGGATATAAACATCCCACAAAGAGGTTTCTATGCGGCAATGGAGTCCAATGAGAATATTTTCCAGGACTGTAATGTTGGGAAATACCCTCAAATTCTGAAAGGTCCTTGAAATGCCCTTGTTTGTGATGCAATGGGTTTCAAGGCCTGTGATATCTTCTCCGTTAAAAATGAATTTCCCGGTGGTGGGGGAATAGATACCGGATAAATTGTTTATAAAAGTGGTTTTTCCAGATCCATTGGGACCGATCATCCCAACAATTTCTCCCTTGTCAACGGTGAGGCTGACATCATTCAAGGCAATTACGCCTCCAAATTTCTTTCCAATTTTTGTGGCAGTCAAAAGGCTCATCCACTAACTCCCTTAATAAGCGATGGGTATCGTTTCAAAAAAGTAAATATTCGGGTTGGTAATGTAAATGTTTGGCCAGTGCCCCATATTCGCCTATTTGGGACTGCGTAGCATACTAATGCTATGTGAGCAGGCCAAAACAGGTGAGGGTTGCTGTCCGAATATTTACTCAATAAAAGTGGGCAATGTGTTGTCTCTTAGTCCCTGAATGCAGACGTTCCAAATATGCCCTGGGGTCTGAAAAGAAGCACGATGACCATAATTGCACCGATTATCAACATTCTATATTCGGAGATAGACCGAAAATATTCCGTGGCAAGGGTCATTACCAGCACACCGGCAATGGGTGCCAGAAGGGACCCCATACCACCAACTATGACCATGATAATCATCAGACAAGACTCCTCCAACCTGAAGTTTGAAGGGGTAACTGTTGTCTGGTATACGGCCAGATAACTTCCGGCAAGTCCCGCGTAGAAACACCCAATACCAAACACGATGATCTTATATAAGGAGGTATCTATTCCCATGACCGAAGCGGCCAGTTCATCTTCACGTATGGCAACAAATGCCCGGCCAAATCGTGAATGAATGAGAAGGTACAGGGAAAAATAGGTGAACGCCAGGAGCGCCAGACCCAGATAGTAAAAATCCATCTCCGTGCGGATGGCCCACCCAAAAATTTTGGGAATGGGAATGCCAACAATACCCATTGCGCCATTGGTAAAGTCTATCCATGCCTGCACCACCAACCTGAAGATTTCACCAAAGGCAATGGTCAAAAGACAAAAATAATCCCCCCTGACCTTGCGGGTGGGTAATCCCAGCAGCATGCCAAACAAGAGTGCGACCATACCCGATATGATCAGACAGGGTAAAAAACCAAATCCATATCGGGTGATGAGAATGGCGGTTGTGTACCCCCCCAGCCCGTAAAAGGCAGCGTGTCCCAGGGAGAGCAGGCCGGTATAACCCAGAATAAGATTAAGTCCCATGCACAAAATGGAATACAGGATTATATAATTGACGATACCCAGATAGTACATATTGGTCACCACATGGGGCAGTAACAGACAGACCAATGGAATAAAAATGAACTTGAACTTTTTGGAGCTTAAAAGGGCTGATATATAATTCTGTTTCTTATCTTTGGAACCGCTAAGTGCTTTTACCGGTTCAGCTTTCGTTGTTTCCATACCCATTGTTCCTCTTTGCTTTGGTATTGAATGATTATACTTTGCTTTGTTCAACCACACCCATTATCCCTGTTGGTTTGACCAGAAGAACAATGATTAACAATAAAAAGGTAATGGGGTCCCGGTAGGAGGAAGAGATATAAACGCCAATAAAATTCTCACAGATGCCCAGGAACATACCCCCCACAAGGGCACCGCTCAAACTGCCGATACCGCCGATGACCGCTGCTGTAAAAGCAATAATTGTGCCCCTGAATCCCATGGCAAGGGAGACGGCATTGTATGAGGTTGAATACAATATGCCACCCAGAACTCCAAGCATGCCGCCGATGAAATAAACCATAGTGATGGTTTTATTGATGGGAATTCCCATGAGGCTTGCCGTAGGAATATCCTCTGAAACACAGAGAATTGCTTTTCCATAGGGGTGATATTTTAAAAACAGTGTAAAAAGAAGGATAATACCAACGGCGATACCCAATGTAATAATTTGGGCCAAGGGAATGCTCATGCCAAGAAATTGAAGTTTTTCGGTGCTGAGGATGGAGGGGAATGATAAGACCTGATTTCCCCATTCTAATTCATTGCTGTTCTGGATGATATAGGCTGCGCCCAGGGCAGTAATCATGGATATCATACGATGTTGATCAGATCTCAATCGTCTGTATGCAACGATTTCCACAACAGATGCCAGAATCCCACCCATGACCACTGCAATAATGATGGCAAGGATGGGATTGAGGTTGTATTTTGCCAGCAGGGTATAGCAGATAAAGGTGCCGAAGATATAGACATCTCCGTGGGCAAAATTCATTAATTTTAAGATACTGTACACCATGCTGTAGCCAATGGTGACCAGGGTATAGATCGCCCCCACCATGATGCCGATAAATAAAACGTCGAAAAAC
>JASFYZ010000313.1:0-5724 GCA_045046665.1 Desulfobacterium sp. | reverse complement strand
TTTGATTTTATAGGCCTTAATAATTTCAATGAGTTATGAGAACTTAGGACTCTTGAGATGTCAGTACCCTGGACTTGATGCGCACGCCCCCAGGGAACCGGTATTGTGATCAAACGAAAAAATAAAAATCAGATTGAAATGCCCTAAATCCAACAGGCATCATAATCAAAACCCTCCATGGATTGAAAAATAATGTTAAAGGCAAAACCACAAATTACCTGCCATGTAAAGACGTACCGCCAATCAAAGGGGTGGTCCCAGTCCGAACTGGCAGATAGAATTGGTGTAAAAAGACAAGCCATTTATGATATTGAGTCCGGCCGTTATCTACCCAATACAGCCGTTGCCCTGCAGTTGGCCAGGAATTTTGGCTGCAGCGTGGAAGATCTTTTTGTGGATGATTCGATTCGGGACAAAGAAGCCGTTGTCATGGTGGGAAAAAACAATTCCCAACGAATTGCTGCCGCCAGGGTCCGGGGACGACTGGTGGGCTTCCCCCTGGATGGAACCGGGGAGATGGTGAACACACTTACCTCTGCCGATGCCATTGTTTCCAAAGATGGTGGCCTGGCAGAACTGCTGTGCCCACCAACGTATCTGGACAGAACCATTCTGCTCATGGGATGTGATCCTGCTTTTGATATTTTAAGCGCCCATGTGGCGCGCATTGCGCCTGATTCGCGAATTCATTGCCGTTTTGCCACCAGCCACCTGGCACTAAAACGCCTGGGTCAGGGCTATACCCACATTGCCGGAACCCATCTGCACAATTCAGATAATAATGAATCCAACGTTTCCAAGGCATCGGACGCGCTGTCCGGTACAAATGGTGTCGTGGTGGGTTTTTCTTTCATGGAAGAAGGGCTCATCGTGGCCCGGGGCAATCCCCTTAAAATAAAAGGAGTAGGTGATCTTGTCCGGTCCGATGTCCGTTTTGTCAATCGGGATGCCGGGGCCGCACTGCGGGTGCTTCTGGATGATCATCTTCAAAAGGCCGGGATCCCCGTAACCGCAGTAAATGGATATGAACACCTGGCGTACAGCCATACCCAGGGTGCCCGGATGGTGAGCTTTAATCTGGCGGATGCGGCCCTGGGTCTGCGGGTGATTGCCAGCGCCTTTAATATGGATTTTGTAACCCTGGATGCAGTGCGCTGTGACCTGGTCATTCCTTCGGATATGATGGAGCTTGCCACGGTAAAAGTGGTTCTGGATGTTCTGCAGTCCCGGGCCTTTCGAAAGGAACTCATGCTCATACCAGGTTATGAAACCACCATGACGGGAAAGATCATCGCCAAAGTGTAGTCCAAGCAAATAGATACGAGAAACTCAAGGTTATCTTTTTTCCCAAAAAAACTTATGACTCACCAGCAATTCTAATTATGGATTTCCAAGCGGCGTAACGTGCTGACTTTACGTTGAGCGAAACCGTAAACTTGCAGTGTGGAAGCCATCAAGTGTCATAATTAGAATTGCTGATGACTCACGAAATATTTTCGATGCTAAATAAATACAAATATTTTTAAATGACGTCTTTAAGCGTCAATGTCATTTTTAAATTGACAAATACATGCAATATTGTATTGTATACCGAATATCATCACAACGACACGTGGTAATTTGCATAAGAAACGCGTGTCATTTTATCTATGATTAACGCGGATTGAGCTTATGTAAAATTAATTGTCATACGGTTTAAGTCAACGTGCCGCTGTCTGCTATCGGCAAACAAAAAAAGGATAATTCAATTATTGGCATCTTTCAAAAGTACTTTACACTTTTTTTAATCATTCCCCATTTGTAGGGACTTTTTTTAAAAGAAAAGTAAAGTACTTTTGAGGTCATATGACGGATGCCCAATTATTCTCCCCAAAAGAACTGCTCCTGGAATGAAATAGAGAATGCCAGATTCTTCAGGGCATATGTTAAGGAGGGCTGTGTTTTTATGCAAAAAAGACGATGTTTAAATCAACTGACAAGATCGCTGCTAATGGCGATGTGCCTGCTTTTATCCACATCTCCAGTTTTTTCGGGAACAACCCGGCCAATCAACCTGGCGGTTGAATTTGTGGATCATGCGGCCTGTGCACATATTGCCAACCACTTTAACTGGTATGCGGAAACTGGCCTCAATGTTAATTCTTTTGACAGCTATGCCACCGGTATGGGGCTTTCAGCGGCCCTTGCCAAGGGAGGAATTGATGCAGCCTATCTCTGTCTGCTACCGGCTATCAATTCCTACGCAAATGCCCACGTGCCCATTAAGATTGTTGCCGGTACCCATCTTTACGGATACGGGCTCATTGTCAACCCTGAAAAGATAAAAACCGTTCAAGACCTGGCCAGACCGGGTATTCGGCTGGGCTGTACCCGGGAGGGAAGTCCACCGGCGGCCTTGCTTCATAAACTGCAGGCCGCATATGATCTTGACCCGAAAATAATCGCCAACGCCCGTCGCATGCCACCGCCCAAATTGCTTCTGGGGCTTAAAACCGGTCAATTGGATGCCGCCTTCATGCCGGAGCAATTTCCAACCATGGGCCAAGCGGACGGTTTTAAAGAGTTAATTAATGCCCGGGACCTGTGGCCGAACATGCAGGGAAGTGTTCTGGTGGTTCATCAAAATTTGATCAAGGATCATCCAGATGTTGTTAAAAAACTGGTTGGCCTGACACAACGGGGGATTCAATACATTCATGACAATCCAGAACAGGCTGGGATCATTGTGGCCCAGGAACTCAATGTCATGGAAAGAGATCTCTCTCCTGTCAAATTGGCTGGCAGTCTACAGCAACTGAGGGTAACACCGGATGTGATCCAGCGTTCCCTTGAGCATAAATTGGTTAATACCACTTCAATTGATTCAGAGATGGTGCAGGAGATGATCAACTATGCGGCGAAAATCGGAAACATTAAAAAGCCCTTTCCGGCTGAAGAAATCTTAGACTTGAGGTTCCTCCATGAATGATCAACCCCGTATTCATTTTCTTTGGGGAGTTGTACCGGTCTTTGCGATGCTCCTCCTCTGGGAAACGACGGCCCGCCTTCAATTGATCCCCGGCGGTGTTTTCTTCCCCCCATTTACCACAGTAATGGCAGAGGTGGGGGAGATGCTTTCTGGAGGGGTGTTGATCCCCAATTTCATGAGCAGCCTGGGCCGGGTGTTGGCTGGGTTTATCAGCGGTTCGGTGTGTGGTATCAGTACCGGTATTCTGATGGGATGGAATGAACGTGCCAATCGCTGGTTCAGTCCCATCATCGGCCTTCTCTACCCAATACCGGCCCTGGGATGGCTTCCGGTCCTGATGTTGTGGATCGGTGTGAATGAGATGCTTCCCATTGCCATTATCTTTATCTGCTCTTTTTTTCCTGTCCTTTATAATACGCTGACCGGTGTTCGTCAGGTCAAGCCTGAACTGATCAATGCCGCCCGTATACTGGGTGCTTCAGATTTGTTCATTTTGAAACGGGTGGTGGTCCCCCTGGCCCTGCCCAATATTTTTACCGGTTTGAAACTGGAGGCCGGAATGGCATGGAAAGTAGTCGTTGCATCGGAAATGGTGGCCATTCCCACCGGTATTGGAGCTTTGATGATGCGTGCGGAAAGCCTGGTTCGACTGGATATTATCCTGGTATGCCTGATGGTATTGTCCGTGATGTGCCTGCTTTTTGAACGGTTTTTTGCATTCCTTGAGTTCAAAACCACAGGAAAATGGATATAATATGCCGGTTATTTCGCTATCTTCCATTACCAATCACATCTGTCGAAATACAGAGCTGCAAGTTCACGATGGTGAGCTTCTGGTACTGGCAGGAGCCACGGGAGCTGGCAAAACCACCCTTCTCAATGTTATTGCCGGACTTACGCCTTATGGGGGGAGTGTCCAATTTAATGGGACAGCGGTGGACCTGTTGCCACCTTCAAAAAGAAATGTCGGCTATCTGTTTCAAGAATTTGCCTTATTTCCCCACCTGACGGTCACGGAGAATATTGCCTTTGGCCTTGAGGCCCGGGGCCTGGATAAAAAAGTGATTTCCCAGCGGGTGATGGAATTGTTAGCCCTTATTAAAATAGGTCATCTTCATAACAGATATCCCAAGTCCTTGAGTGGCGGTGAAAAGCAGCGAGTTGCCCTGGCACGGACTCTGGCCCCGCATCCTGAAATTTTGCTTCTTGATGAGCCCTTCAGTAGTCTGGATCAACGTACTGCAAAATTTCTCAGGTTAGAACTTAAAAGCCTTCAGCAGAAACTGGGCCTGACAGCGGTATACGTGACGCATAATCAAATGGAAGCCTTTGAAATGGGAGATCGACTGGCGGTCATTAGAGATGGCCAGATTGAGCAAATCGGAATCCCATCTGAGATTCTTTTTAATCCGGTCACCTCCGCAGTCTCAGAGCTTTTTGGCGCACCCAATATATTTAAATGCAGTAGTATTGAACCACTTGATTTCGGGCTGGGTAAGGCGAAATGCGGTAATTTGACACTAATTGTTCCCTATTGTGGAAAGGCCGTTGATAAGGTTGCGGTGTTTCCTTCGGGTGTCCGATTGTCCAGACATCCCATTGAAACCCCGATGCCAAACCAAATGCAGGGCATCGTTCTTGACGTTCGAATCAAAACGCCTGTGGTAGTGGTGGATATTCAGGTGAACGATGAAATAATAACCGCAGAACTCCCCGCTCAACTCTGGGAAGAAACCCACATCAAGATTTCAAAGTCTGTCCATGTAATAATTCCCTTAAAATGGATTCGCGTTTTAACGAAATAACGGGGATGATCATATTTTCGGCCACTTTGTGATGGCAGCAGTCCTCTCTGTTATCATAGGGATAGTATCCATATCAATATTTACCGTTCTGAGAAAAATTTCAGACACAAAATAAAAAGGAATATCACACAGATGTCACTATTGAACCAGGTCCAGTCCAAAGCATTCGGGATATGGAAATTACAAGGAATTTTAGATGAGAATATCCAGGTCAAAGCCCGCACCCTGAGCACCGAGGAAGCCATTGGCAATCCTGAAGGCGACGATTTTCCTCTACAACGGGGAAAAGAGCGACTCATGGAAGCCCGTTTTAAAGGCTCAAAGGGGCAGGCATTCACCGATCGGTTCGGCGATTTCAGTGCCCGCCTGGGGGACATTGCTAAGATGGATCTTGATAACAATTTCCGCCGCGCCATCTTTGTCTCCGCTCTTAATGCTGTTCAGCGGAGTATAGGACAAACCCAAGGAACCGTCCATTGTAAAGATAAGGGTCCTGCCAACTGCGCTCCCAAACTGGCAGACCATATTGATGAAAACTACGGCAGGGTCAAGCTTGCACTAATCGGCTACCAGCCCGCCATGATAAAAGCACTCTCCAAAAGATTCGATATGCGTATTGTTGATCTTGATCCTGACAATATTGGAACTGTGAAGTGTGGTATCACCATTGAAGGGCCGTACCAGACAGGTGATGTACTGGAAAATGTCGATCTGGCACTGGTCACCGGCTCAACCATCGTTAACGATACCATTGATAACTTCCTGTTTGAAGATAAGCCAACTTTATTTTTCGGCACAACTGTGGCAGCCGCTGCAGACCTTATGGGATGGTCCCGATTCTGCTGTGAAAGCAGCTAAGGAATAGAAACTAAATAACCTGAACATTATTTAATGCAAACTCAAAGGGACAGTCACTATTACTCGTGTGATGCATCTTGCTCTTATACCAAA
>JASFYZ010000312.1:0-3625 GCA_045046665.1 Desulfobacterium sp. | reverse complement strand
GAAGCACAGACTCTGTTTGAGGACGGTGCCCGCGGCAATAGTGGTTTAGCCTGGAAGGGCAAAAATACCCCCCGACGTTCCCGTTCCGGTCAGGCCAGCTACCGGGGGCGGCATAGTACCATTTTCAATCTTTGTTGTGTCGTTGGATGACATGCCTGTTATATGAAGACACCGACATCAGAACCCCTGAGGCATTATGCCATTATTAAGTGTGGTAAATTTAATTTAAGAAAAGAGGATTATGAAACAACTTAAAAAAGAGATAATCCAGCTTTTTGAAACAGGCCTGTCCACTCTGGATAACAAGCTTTTTAAAAAGAAGATTGGTGAACTCACCGGGGCCTTGCTAAAAAGGCAAGGGCTGGGGAACCGCCCGGAACATACCACTGAAAAAGCCTGGCTTTCATACCAGATCATTGATTTCATTGTGGATACATTTAAAGGCGAACTGGATCTCATACAATCGTTGCACGGACTGCTGGCAGACTTTAACCAACGATTTGCATCCTCAAACACAAAACACGAAAAAAAAGAGTTAATCATTCAGTTTGCCGTGGATTTAGGGGCTTCTTCCGCCGGAATCCGGGGGGACAGGCGGGCCTTTAAACGGTGGTTTGGCTATGATGTGGTGGTGGAACGATGCCGTCGCAAAATTTCCCACACCGAGTACCGTCTTGTTTTTTTACTCAATCGATTCGGGGTGGTGACCTCAACCCTCCTGGGCAACGCCGGGGATGAAACCGAACAAACACGACTGCTCCATCATGTTAATATAGAAAAGACCCTGAAACCCCTGCTGGCATATAATGGCGATGAGCGGGTGAAAATAGAGACCTTTCGCTGCCTGAGCCGCATCATCAAGCGCCTCCCCCCCCATCTCAAGGATCAGCACATAGAAGAGGGCATTATTACCTTTATATACAGGGCGTCCCTGGACATTCGCCAACAAATATGGATCCAGTGCGAGGCCTTTGAACTTCTCTCATTGCTGGACCCGAAATCCTTTTTCCAGGCAGCCACCCGGCGACTTTTCAATTTAACAGACGGGGATGATCTTTTTGTTCGCAGAAAAGCAGTCCAGCTTCTGGAAGATCACATTGACAATGAAAAAGAAATTAAAAAATTTCTACCAACCATCTCCCGGGATATCAGCCCCTTTGTAAGACAGGCCGTGCCAGCCATACTCATCGCATTTATAATCCGACACAAAAACGAGAACGAGGATATCATCTCCTGGCTGCGTCATATTATTCTAAAAGATATCTCCCCCCAGGTACGAGCCGAAGCCTTGGTCTCTGTGGGATCATCACAGGAACTGATACGCTTATTTCCCCAGACAGTGTCAGATATGATATTTGATCATTTTTCCCTGGAAAAGGACGACTTTGTCCTTCGGGTGGGGTTTAAAATCGCATATGATATTATGGAAGCATTCATAAACACCGATGCCCATGGTGAAGCCGCTGAATTCCTGAAAAAGCAACTGCCGGTTATCATAACTATTCATCAACAGGCACACTCCCTGTCAGTGCGGCGGTGGGCAGCCCTGGCCCGGGAAAAACTCATTTTTCAAGCAGATCTCCGGACCCGGACATTGATGACAAAATTAAAGGGCGTGATTCCACACATTAAACCCGGAAAGAAAAAACATCTTCCCAGGGCCTGGTTTGCAGATATGGACCCGGAAGATGTGGGCCGCATACTTTCCGTGCTTGCCCATGAAGATTTCAGCCTGGGAATCACAAGGGGGATAACAGGTACCTGGCTGTTCCGGGGAGATCGCTTTGGATTCCGGATGTGGCGATTTTTACATGAATTTTTCTCCTCCTCCCCGGATAAAAGACAAGGATTCAGCCACGTCACCGGCAGAAAATACAGTTCAGATTCCAGAGCACCCTCTGCCATTGGAAGCGAACTCACCGAAACAAAGGTTCCTGGAGAGCCCCTTTATTTTGACACGGAATCGGGGTGGAGACCCTATTTACCCCTGGTGGATGAAGCAGTCTCCTGTTCTAAAAAATTATTATCAAACAAACCCGTTAAGATATTCACCCCAGAAGGCGTGACACACATGGCCCCCCCCAAGGGAATCTTTAAAAGCATCGTCGCCTTTACCCGCCTGACCTTGGGGTTTGTAAAATATACAAAATTAAGGAACTGGCACGAAAACAGCCAGTCACAACCCCATGGGTATGTCAACGCCCTGAGAAAACTGGGATTTACCATACAGTTTAGTGCATTTAAAGGCATGGATCGCAAAAAAGATGAAGACACTTCCGTGGCACGTTTTTTCGCCTATGGCCTGCCACTGTTGACCCCTGATTTATGGAACCATTTTAAATATTATTTTTTTTCAGCCTATGAAAACTCGCTATATGAGTTGGGACTTTTTGCCGTTGTGCTCCTGGCCTTTTTTATCCTTCGCCACCTGTATCTAAGCTATTCCGTGTTAAGGGCCAGAAAAAACATCACCCTTGTCATCGGGGGGTGGGGTACCCGGGGAAAATCCGGTGTGGAGCGTCTGAAAGCCGCTGTGATTGAAGCCCTGGGTCATGGATTTGTAAACAAAACCACCGGGTGTGAAGCCATGTTTCTCCATGCTGTTCCCTTTGGAGAAACCCGGGAGATGTTTCTCTTCCGGCCCTATGACAAGGCAACCATCTGGGAGCACCACAATATGATCTGCATGACCTGGAAATTAAAGTCAAAAATATTTCTATGGGAATGCATGGCCCTGACCCCTCCCTTTGTATCTGTATTACAGCAGCACTGGACCCGGGATGATTTTTCCACCATCACCAATACCTACCCGGATCATGAAGATATCCAGGGTCCGGCAGGCAGAGATATTCCCCAGGTGATGACCAATTTTATCCCCCAAAAGGGAACGCTCATTACCTCAGAAGAGGTAATGAAACATATTCTTACGGAATCGGCAAACAACAAAAAAACAAAAATTCAATACACCGGTTGGCTGGAGGCAGGCCTGTTGACACCGGATGTCCTTGGCAGATTCCCCCACGAGGAACACCCAAACAATGTGGCGCTGGTACTCAAGCTTTTCAAAATGCTGGAAATTGATCCAGACTTTGCCGTCCGGGAGATGGCGGACAGGGTGGTACCGGACATTGGGTCATTAAAAATTTTCCCCATTGCACCGATCAGGAGAAGGCGACTGGAATTTATCAATGGCATGTCCGCCAACGAACGCTTTGCCGCCATCAGTAACTGGAGACGGACGGGGTTTGAATCCCACGATTATGAAAAACAGCCGGGCACCCTCATCAGCACCCTGGTGAATAACAGGGCGGACAGAATCCCCAGAACACGGGTGTTTGCCTCCATCATTGTTAAAGACTTGAGTGTGGATTTTCATTTTTTGATCGGCTCTAATCTAAAGGGACTCATGGGTTTTATCAACACGGCCTGGGACGATTATCTGGAAAAAATCAGTTTAGACTCAGGGGAAAAAACGGACGCGGAGTCCTCCCTTGATGTTTTCCGCTCCATGGCCCGGAGAATGAGAATTCCATTGACTTCCCATACCATTATCCAACGCCTGAATGCCATGTTAATGGGTATTGGGGTAACATTCAGTGAAAAAGAGGCGGGAGATGCATTGGAG
>JASFYZ010000311.1:0-11594 GCA_045046665.1 Desulfobacterium sp. | reverse complement strand
GCAAAGGTGACACCGGTGATGATGGAAATTTTTTTTAACTCCCTGGAGGAAACCCCATGAACAGCCATTCATTCTGGCAAAAAAAAATTGACCAGTATCTTGATCATTTCAAGGCCACTCCCCTCCGATTCCAATCAGATGTGGAACAAAATGACGCTGGACCGGATAAAGCAGGACCAGATGACGGCGATCTGGATAACGGCGATCAAGAGAGATTGTCACTTGGTGGGGAATCACAAAATTCCATTCCAGCCCGGATTGCCATGGGTGCGGATCGACCGGTATTGCCTCCCCGACTGGGGGAACAAAATCCTTTGCAATCAAATTTTTTCACCCATATGCCCTATGCAACACACCCCCTATCCAATCATCAATTACCGCTATTGGTGAAAACAGAAAAAAAAAGGGTTGACCCCGAACTGGCAAAGACGCTTGAAGAACAATGGAACAACATGGATTCATTGCCTTCGGGTTCCAATATGTCTGATGCAAAGAAACATTTTTTTTCTCTCTGGAGATGTGCTCCAGATGAAATGCGCAAGCTCTCCCCCAACTGGGTATGGGAATTCATGCCCGCAGATGCCCGGTGCCCGGATCATGCTGTTTGGGAACACAATCGAATAAAAAGTGCCCTGGCCTTTGCCAGACAGCCCCTTGATAATAGCCGAACCCAGGCACCGGAAACCCCATGGCTTTTCAGTTTTGCCCTGCAGCCGGTGCAGGATTTTTTGAAACAGGCCAGAAAAAGCCAGGACCTCTGGATCGGCTCCATGCTTATTGCAGAACTTTCATGGGCCGCCATGGAATCGGTTATAGAACAATACGGACCGGATACGATCGTCTATCCCGATCTCCGTGGAAACCCCAGGGCAGATGTCTGGTTTTACAAAAAAAATAAATATCATTTACCAGCAACCATCTCCCGTGGGCGTGGTCCATCCACCCGGGCTGCCATTGTCCCCCACACGTTCATCGCCATGGTCCCCAGAGGACCCAAAAAGGAAGAGGAATCATCTATAAAGGAAGAGGAATCCCCTTTGATACCTCTGAATGAACTGGGAAAAAAAACCCGTGATGCTGTGCAGAAAAAATGGGAAACGATTAGCAAAGATGTACAAAAATGGATGGAAAAAGAACTGTCTGGGGATTACCCAGGACTCTCACAGTCAAAAACCTGGACAGAGCTGTGGAAATACGCTCATATAACCTGCCCCCTGACACCCACCTGGGTGGCCATTCCCTGGCCTGGGATAGTAAGCCAGTCCAAATATCATTTTTCCGGGAATGCGCTGCCGTCACAGCACCAGGATCGTATCCCCATACCCGACAAAAAAGACCAGAAAATTATTGATGAGCGCAATATACTCCTTGGAAAATGGCTCCCCAAAGATATCTGGGACCGCTATGAATATACCCTGTCGGTATATGGCAGATCCGACCCTGGAATACGTGATTGGGGGGGATTCTCTTACGCTCCTGCCCATCACAAACTAAAAATATGTCACAGTTTAAGAAAACGGGCTGCCAGACTGCCGAAACCTTCTCCTTCTGAGGCATCATATGAAAAATGCACCCTTTGCCACACGCGGGACGCCCTGAGTGACTACGATAAAACGGACAATGACAAAGGGAACAGTATTCGTAATAGAATCAAGGAATTCTGGAGTCATGAGAAACTTGATCCTGAAAAAACGGGGAGAGAAAGACTTTGTCCAGCATGTGCCCTTCGCCGATTTCTGGTGAAATCGGAATCATCCGATTTTAATGAAGTATGGGCAGGGGCAAAACAACAGAATACGGGAAAAAAACGACTTTTTAGAGAAGAAAAAAAACAGGATAATGATGGAAAATTAAGAACACCCTTCCCCTCCACCGTGTTTTTGGCTGCCCAGGACTATCTGGCACAATTAGCTGAGGACTTTTCAAGTTATCAGACACAAGCCGAAAAAATCATTCAACTCCATAACGCTCTGGGAATTAATAAATCCAATTTTCCCCGATCCCTTCCCCGCATGATTCATATTTTAAATTCCCACCCGGAAGCAAAAACATTCCTGCAACTGGACCCCCAGCTCGCTCTTTTTCCGGAAATGGTTAATAGCGCTGCCATAAGTCGCCTTGACCAGATCCCCAAAAGGGATAATGAAAGGCATGACAGGGAGAAAAAAATATGGCAGGATCTACAAAAAACAGTAAGCGAACTGAGGAAAACCACCGATACAAATAATGTTGACCATAGGAAAAAATCCCCCAATCAGGGTTCACAAAAAGCAATCGGCTCTCCCCGGACCCGGCTGGCGGTTCTCGTCATGGATGGAGATGAGATGGGAAAACTGGTGCTGGGTGATCCCAATAGGGTCAAAGCCTTGTGGAAAGATATTCTCTCTCCTGAAACCGTAAATGCCATACGTGGAGACGAAAAAGCCGTAAAGACAGGCTGGCCGGAGCTTTTCAACCTTCCCCGCACCACCGGACCTGCCATTCAGGCCTTTATCAGTCGATGCCTTGCCGACTTTTCCCACCATATGGTACCCTGGGTAATCGAACAGGAATTTTCAGGCAGACTGATCTACGCCGGAGGAGATGATCTCATGGCCCTGATGCCAGCAGATGATGCCCTTAAGGCCGCTGCCCGGATTCAGTCGCTTTTTTCTGCTCCCTGGGTGGTGGATACCCAGCCTGATAGACGCCCATGGTCCTGGTTTGAAAACCAAAACAGCAGTCATTCTCCCCCCTCACACTCGCTCTGGGACCCATCAAACGCAAAAAAGCGATTCAAGGCAATCCATACATTTTCAGACAGGGTGGCACCCGAACACAGAATTATTCCCATGCTGGGAGAAAGCGGTTCCATCTCCGCCGGAATCATGTACGGCCATTTCAAAACTCGCATGGGGCTTCTGCTGGAAAATGCCCATACCATGCTGGAACTGTTTGCCAAGGAAAAATCTGGTAGAAACAGCATCGGGATTGGGCATTTTTCCCGATCCGGCCCCAAAACTCGGTTTGCCATACCCTGGAAGTCTCCATCAGTTTTCCCTCAAGAACCAACAGATCACATTCAACAGATAACCAAGGTCATTGAGGGGTTTCAATCTGATAAGATCGCGTCCACACTCCCCTACAAACTTAAGGAATATATCCAGGTTGTGGATCCTATTCATGCCATTTCAGACAAAACTCACAAATCCGATCCTTCACTACGAAAAAATCTTCTGAGAGGATTTCTTGTTAAAGCGCTTGAAAATAGCAATAAGGTGGACAAGGAGTTAAGGGAAGCCCTTTTAAGCCTGTGGGAAGCCGGGTATAAACTATCCCATCCAAACCCCAAACTACACCCAAATTTCTGTCGGGAACCCCTGGATGAAAAAATTGATCCCCTGGCTGGCCTGTTTCTCTGCAGACACCTGGCTGGACAAACGGAGGAATTATGAGCCGATCCCATCAACTTTTTTTAAATCCGGTCAGCTCCCTGTATTTCGGCCCACCTGGTGCCTTTAATGCCGGGGAAGACCATGTAGGTGAATCCTGGTTTCCCCCTCCCATTTCAAGCTTCCAGGGTATGATCCGCACCAAATTGCTCCAGGAAGTCGGCGTATTCAACCCCCGGGAAAGAGTGGCGGATCTGGTGGGAACACCGGACAAACTACCGGAAGGATGGCAACTGACAGGCCCTTTCCCGGCCCGGTATCTCCCCAATAACCGATTTGAAGTATGGCTTCCTGCCCCCGCTTTTTTACTCCCACCCATGGATAAACATGCCACCACCCCCCTGTTCAGCAGGCAATGCTCACCAGAGGAAGAAGAGGTCATGCTGATGGATGATGGCATGCGCCTGAATGACTCGACAAACAACAGTGAACCTAACCGATTTTTGAGTCTTGCAGGAAAACCGGGTACGGCAGAAGACAAACCCATGCAGGGCTGGCTCTCAGCACGCAACCTGTTATGGGCACTGAACCCGGAAAATTCCAAATTACAATGGAAACCCCATGGATGCACCCTTCATCTTCCCCCTTTTGTTTTTAAAGAGACAAAATCAGGACTTGCCAGGGAAAAAGAGTCAAACAATTCGATAATGACAATAACCGGTCGCCCCAAAGAAAGCATGCTCTACTTTTTAAAACGTCTGCGGTTCGCCCCTTTATCCGGACTCACCGGTTCCCTGAAACTCCCCGATGCATCCCCACTACCCGATGATGCTGCGATGAATCACGGTACCCTTCCCGGGGGAAGCAAAGGGGGTGTGGTGGCGTTTGAAAAGTTAACAGCAAAGGATGATAGCTGGGAAAAGATTATAAACGGTGATCATTTAGTCAGCATGGAACAAGACGATCCTAAGAAACCGGAACTGGACATGGTCTGGATCACCCTGATCAGTCCGGGACAGTGGAAATCTTTTGACAATCTTTCTTCCATGCTCAAGTCACCCGAGCCGGTATCCCTGACTATCATTTCCCTTGTGGGGCATGCCCCCATTTATCTTGGTGGGTATAATCTGGTGAAGAAATTACCCCGACAGGCCATGCCCTGGTACCCCGCAGGAACCAGTATTCTGGCACGCCTGTCCGGTGGGTCTGCCGAGGAACGCATTAATTACCTGAAAGAACTCAATTACAGCTGCCTGCTCGCCCCGGAAGAACGCAGACCTTTCGGGTATGGCCACATTCTTGTAACCGCCCCTTTTAATTCTGGAGGATCTCATGCTTAAAGGAACAACATTACTTTTTGGACTGTATACCATTACCCCCCTTCATGTGGGCACGGGCCAGGCCGTTGGTGCTGTGGATCTGCCGATTGCACGGGAACAGTCCACTGGGATTCCCTGCATTCCGGCCACCACCCTTAAAGGCGTGGTCAGGGATGTGATGGAAGCAACCCCGGCATCTAAGGAGAATAAAGAGAAGATCATATTATTATTGGGGCCAGACATGAAGGACCAGGATGGCCTCAAAGCTGGCGGTCTGATCTTTACCGAAGCCCAATGTCTTGCCATCCCCTTTCGATCCCTCAATTGCCCCTATGTGTATGTCACAAGCCACCTGATACTGGAACGGTTTGAGCGCAACCTGCGTGCCTTTCATTATTCTGAAACAGCCGCAAACTTCTCCCTAAAAGACCTTGATTCACAAAGAACCTATGTCACTGACATGAACATAACCAAAGAGACCCTGGTGATTGAAGATATCATCATCCCACCATCTCAACTTTTTTTTCACAACACCATAATAAAGCTTGCCCGGACTCTGGGTAAATTTCTGCCCATTGATGAAACATCCACCCGGAAGCGCCTGGAGAATAATCTGGTGATTCTACCGGATCAACTGTTCACAGGGCTGGTACGCCGTGGTCTGCCTGTCCAGGCCCGAATCAAGCTCACCGCCAACAAAACCACCGCTGAAACCACCCTCGAAGACGGTTCTCAGGAAAAGGGAAACCTCTGGTACGAAGAGACCGTGCCAGCAGACAGCATGTTTGCCTTTTTCATCCTGAACCGTCCCGGTGCCGCTACCCAAAAGGACCCAGACCCGGCGAATATTTTTGCGACACAACTGAATAAAAAGGAAATGGATCTCTCCCTTGTACAGATGGGAGGAAACGAGACCGTCGGGCAAGGCTGGTGCTGGTGTACCCGTATTAACAAAGGACTCAGTGGCATACAGAGTATTACAGGGGAAATTTCATGAATGATAAAAACATTTCAGGACTATCTCTTCAGCGGGAGAGAATGCGATTTATCCATGGAGAATTACATCCTATTCAAAATGGTAAAGAACTGAAACAGCGTTTCAAAGAATTACCGGTAATGCTGCGTACCAACGGTCTTGCAACAGTATCAGCCCAACTGGCAGCAGGAGAATCCAGAGATGGTATTATTGCAGAGATGCTGGCCCGCTGGATTTTGGAGAAAACACCCATTTTCAATAAACCGACAGAACAAACCGGTTCCGGCAAAGCCAAAACCCGATTGATCAATAGATGCATGGCCGCCACAATATCGGAATACGAGCTGATGCAGATGGAAGCCCTGGCGTTTCTGGAACAGGCCAAATTGATGGCAGCAGCATTGTGGCCCAAGGAGTAAAACATGCCTGAAATCCCCCCCATTCCCAGACGAAATCAAGTCGAACAATTAATCAAACATCCACAGCACCTCCACCCGGGTCTTTTATTTGATCGTTTCTTTCCCTGCTGGGAAAACAATAACCTTACAGGTGAATTTAAAATAGACTGCCCCACCAAGACCCTCCATGACTTTTGTAGTGACGTAACCAATTTAAAGCAGTCAGTCTTTCATCCACAACTGCTGGAGGAGATTCATAATCGACAGGAAAAAATACGTCAAAAAAAGGCGGGCATCACCCTGAAGTTCACCACCACCGGGCCATTGGCACTGGGACTTGGAAACAGCCATCCCATTGAAAACGGATTTGTTTTCGACCGTGCCTGCGGCACCCCCTACCTTCCGGGACCAGCCATTAAGGGAATATGCCGAGCATGGGCACGTATCTGCAATCAAGAAGAACTGGTCAACCGGCTGATGGGATTAGGAGATGATACCAAAGCCGATATCGGAAGTAATGAATCATCCATGGGAGAGCTGATATTCCTGGATGGGTATCCAACGAAATGGCCGGAGCTTGAAGTAGATGTCATCTGCAACCACCATCCTCTTTTTTACCGATCTCCCGGGGATAAACGGCGGTATAATGGTAATCCTGACAATGGCCCCAGTGCCATGGATATTGAATCTCCGATTCCAATTTTTCACCTGGCATTGAAAGAAGGTTGCCCTTTCTCCATCCGTATTCTTCCCAATTTAAAAATCGCAGGCGCGGCATATCGTCATAATAGCAACCTTAAAAGGATTACTGGAATCCTCGTCGAGGCCCTGGAATATCTGGGAATAGGTGCCCGAACCGCAGTGGGGTATGGAACCATGTCCATTGACAGCGTTCCTCCAATTCCCCCAGATCCGATTGATGGAAATCCAAACAAATCTAATAATAGATGGGTCAAAATCATTATAGAAGACACAAATCTAAAAAATGCCAGAGAAATTGTGCTTTTACTGGGTCACCGAAGTAGCAATACTCCAAAAATTGAGCCAACAGAGTGGCAGGATAAACCGGTCATCCATCTAAGCTCTCCCATCCATGGTGAAGAAACACTTAGTTCCACAAAAATTGAAACTGGGTCACCCAACAGCAATGATGAGTATAAAGAAATTCAAAAAGATATGAGTCTCTTACGAGAAGCGATTAATAAAAATTGCAATCAATTAGACCGGCTTCTGATTACCGGTTTTGCCCCATTGGGCATCGCTGGCCTAATAGGCAAATGCTGGCACCGGGGAAGCGGACCTCTCAAGCTGGTAACCTGGAATTCCTATGAAAAAGAGGAATGGAGCGTACGGCGAGAAAATCCCGGTTTATGGTCCCCCGAAAAAAGCGAACACCTAAAATTGAAAAGTTCAATAAATTTGGGAGGGGATGATTCCACTGATGCAGGAGATGGCAATGCCGTTGTTCTGGGCCATTTTGTCAATGAAGATCAATTTCAAGACGCCCTTGCCTGGTCAAAGAAAAACCAGGAACGACTTAAGTTGAAAAAAATTATCCATCTCACTTTTCCCCGAAATATCACGGCAGAAAATGTTAGAGATGTGGCCATAGAGTGTGCCGGAAGCTTTGCCTGGGCACGGCAGGAGATATCCCCCATTGCCGACACCCTCTACTGGTTCAGCGGGTTACCCATGGCCATCATGCCCCTTGTCGTGTATCTTTCCTCCCCCAGTAAAAAAATTTTCATAGATTATGACAAAACATCTCATAATTATGTTGAGGCATTTGAATTCTAATATGTGTAAACTCACTTCACTTATCCAGCAATTAAAACAAAGTCGCACAGCTAAAAAAAAGCTAATATTGTTCTGCGGGGCAGGTATCTCGGTGGACTCAGGTTTGCCTGGTGTAGAACAAATCAAGATACTGGAAAAAGAAAAGGTCTTTTCCCCTGATGAATTTAAAAAAGATCCCAATAAACGAATGATATTCTGGCGTACGCTCATGGCTCAATATGAGTATAACGACAACCATTTCTTTGTGCTTTCCCTGGCAGATCAGAATTATATCGATACCATCATCACCTCAAATTACGATTGTCTATTTGAAGATTGCATTGAAAAAGAATTTCCTGATTGGATTTTAAAAGATTCCGACAAGACCTATTCCCCCATAAAGACATTTCAAAATAATAAGACACTGGTCAAAATCCATGGAGATATTATCAGCAGCGACATTGAAAATTTCCAACTGTTGGAGCTGACACAAGGCGTCTCAGGAAGCAAAGATCATTGGCAAACCCTTTTCGATAAGACAAAAGATAAAGGAGAGCGATGGCTGTGGGTCATCGGATATGCCGGAAAACCCAAGGACGATGCTTATAAATATATCAAAGAATCCGTAAAACAAGGTCACATTAATAAAATTGTCTGGATGTTTCTTGAAAAAGAGGACATCCCTGAGCATATAAAAAATGACCTCAAAACCGTAGTAGAATTCATTCCCATACAAAATGCACAAAAATTTTTTTTATCCTTAAACAAGGCCCTGTCAATCCACCCATCGCAGGCAACACTTCCAACACCCAAAGATAACAGTCAGCCTGAAAAAGTTGAAAGAGTCCGTGAAGCCTTTGCCATTGCTGACAAAACCATTGAACTATTAAAAATGGTCGACCCGGAAATTATCAAAGACATTGAAGAAGCTGAAATGAAATTTGATGCACTTTTACGTCCAGGTCAAGAATTAAAGAAAGGGTCTGAACTATTTGTACTTAGGCGCTACAATTCATACACTCCCATCCTTCCCTCAAACGGAGAAAATCGCCACGAACACAGTAAAGGTGGGGGGTATTTTCTTAATTGCAATGGCACAGGTATAATCATTGATCCGGGTTATGACTTTGTTGAAAATTTCATCAAATGTGAACACCAGCCGAAAACTTTTTTAAAATTCAATAATATTCATGCCATCTGCATCACTCACGCCCACAACGACCATTATGGTGAACTGGATGCTATCCAGAACCTTATCTTTCAATACAACAAACGAATTGAAATGAACAAGCAATTATATGGTCTTCTGAAGCGTATCATAAATTTAATTGAAGTAAACGGCTCGATAATAGCTGACAATGGGAAAATTTCAACACAAAAGGAACAGATAAAAAACAAAATTAAAGAAATAACCCATGACAGGCCCTATTTCCAAATTGCTAAAACAGCCATGGAACTGCTTGAAGAACAAAATCCAGACAAGGTGAAATCACAGTACCTTCGGGAGATCATTGCTGAAGTGGAAATGGCCGGTTACGGAATTACAAAATTGAATCTGTTTATTAGCCGAAGTGCATTAAAAGCCATTGACGGATTAATCCCCCTGGAGAAAAACTGTTTTGACACGGTGCAAATCCTTAACCCCGGCGAAAAAATTAAATATGGCAATATCACCATTTGCGCTACGCAGGCTAAGCACATGGATCTGTACAGTAAATCCCATGCCGTTGGCCTTATTTTTTCTTTTGATATTTCAGGAGAGATTTTTAAGATCGGTTTTACCGGAGATACCGGATATTTTTCCGGGCTTGGAAATTTGTTCAGAGAGTGTCAACTCTTAATCCCCCACCTTGGTTCCATTAAGCCCAAAGAGCTTTCGATTTATAACAACTCAAACTCCTCCGTCAATACATCCCAGCAAAGCACTAAACTAATGCTGAATGAGAATCTTTATGAAAGCTATTTCCCCCCACTGTTTGGCAAAGATAAGCACACGGCTTTTTATGCAAACCATCTTGGTATACTGGGTCTGTCCACACTGATTGCCACACTGAAAGCCAGATCGGACAACAAACTTAAAATGGTGGTAATATCGAAATACGGAGAGGAAATGCGCACATTCCGTAATAAAATAACCCAAGATCTGGCAAAACTTTTCGAAAATGAGTCGCCACCTTTGCAGATTATCACTGGAGATATTGGACTTAAGATAGATCTGAAAATGGTTATGAATGATCATTGGACCATCACTGAAACGTGTGATGAAAATGGAATAATAACATACAAGTATAATAAATAAAACGGACAAGCTAAAATGCAATCATGCCAAGCTGACATAACCCCGCTCCTAAAATTAAAAATAGCCCGCTTTCAACTCCAATACCAGCCTGATGCACCCGTGGAAATTTTTGATCTCCCGGCCCTGGTGCGAAGCCGCCTTGGCAACCTGTTAAAAAAAAGATTCTGTCCATTCACCCCTTACCAGGATCATGTCTGCCTCAACTGCAAAATGGCATGCAACTGCCTCTACGCCATCTTGTTTTCTCCCACAGCCGCCTGCATGGAAGAAGATAATCTCAAAAAAGCAAGCTGCCATTTCACCCCGCCGCGGCCTTTCACCATTCATATGCCGAACTGGCATCCCCATGGCACCATTCATCCCGGGGAAACGGCTGCCATTGAACTGACCCTTCTGGGAGAGCGGGCCATAGAGTTTCGGCAGGTGATGCTGGAAGGTCTGGCCCATGCCGTTTCCACTATTAACCTTCCCTCGCTGAACAACCATCTTTCCCGAACTTCCGATTCAAAACGTTCCCTCACCTCGTCGGGATATTTCCCTTTAATGCCCGGGAAAACAACCGAAAATGCCGGGATGATGACCAAGCAGACACCCCACTTTGACCTTCAACAGGAAACCGGGGCTTTTCTTTATCAATGGCTCGATTTTCTGCCTGAATCAATTCGTCTGTCAAAGGACGTTTCCCCATCCCGGATAACCCTTGACCTGGTCACCCCATTACAGTCCGGCCGCATGAAAAGTGGTATCACCTTTAAAGGATTTATCACTGGTATCATCGGGCGGTTAAGGGATTTAAAACGAATTTATCATCCTGATGATGACATGGGTTCCTTTTCGCCCCACTTTTATGAATTGATGGCTCAGGTAAAAACCATTGAGGTACCCCGTCAGGTCTACCCCAACCATTACTCCAGAAGCAAAAAAAAGGAAATTCATTTAAAAGGGTTCCACGGCAGGCTTACCTTTGAAGGGCCTGTGATGCCGTTTATCCCATTACTTGCGGCGGGAAGTCTCGTGGGTGTGGGTAATAAACTGACCTATGGGCTGGGTAAATATGTGATTGATTCTTTTACTATGGATTCATATTTGATTGAATTCTAACTATTTAGAAATGGTCCCAGCTGCATTTAATTGACCAACCTTCGTCAACGCCTACCAGTATCAATTTCCTTCCCATCTTGCTCCCCAAAAAAACATTCTACAAAAAAATATTGTAATAGGTGCATTGTGATTAGCCCATTGCCAATCTGCGTTGCCACCTTCATAAGCGGTGCCCCATTCAGAGATATTAGCAGCATGCAAGGACACTCTAAACTGGGTCTTAATCACCTTCATAAGCGGTGCCCCATTCAGAGTAATAATTATTTCTTAAAAGGAGGTTATTATGGAGTCTTAATCACCTTCATAAGCGGTGCCCCATTCAGAGTGCACCCCTGAAATATTCTTTATTATTTC
>JASFYZ010000310.1:0-4702 GCA_045046665.1 Desulfobacterium sp. | reverse complement strand
AGCACATTTATAGCTTTGAGATTAACTAATAGCGAGGATCAATCAAAAATATCAAGTTTTGCACCAAATAATTACAAAGCTAAACCCCCAGCTCCGCTGGGGAGAGTGGCAAAAGCTATGCTGAAGTATTTAAGAAATGCTCCTTTGAGAGTAAGGTTGCAGTGCATATTCTGTGACCGAATCTCAAAGGAGCATGGTAATGAAAAAAACATTAGCACATACCTCATGGGACTGCAAATACCATGTTGTATGGGTTCCAAAGAATAGGAGAAAGATCATTTATGGTAAGCTTAAAAAAGACATTGGGCAAATACTCAGAAAGCTTTGCGAATACAAGGGAGTCGAAGTTGTTGAGGGGACGGCTTGTTTAGACCATATTCACATTTGCCTATCAATTCCACCGAAATATTCAGTATCAACGATAGTGGGATATCTGAAGGGAAAAAGTACAATGATTCTCTTTGAAAGATACAGCTATCTGAGAAGAAATTTTCGTGGACATTCCTTCTGGGCGCGTGGTTATTATGTCAGTACAGTTGGGTTGGATGAAGCCAAGATACGTCGTTATATACAAAATCAGCAGAATCATGATGCTATTAAAGATCGTTATGATTCGGACTTAGTTAAGGACCCCTTTAGGGGGGCAAGTAGTCTTTTATGAGAAAGGAACTAACCACTTAGGAATGCAAACTAAATTACATGAGCACAATTAGATCCATAATAAGCGCTGCGCGTAGTCGGTGCCTTTTGACATGCTTTGCTTTTGAACCAAGGCCGGTGATAAATTTAGTTCAAGTTAATAAATTTGCATTCCTAAACGACATGCCCGTCATATGGATTATGCTTGACCACCCTCATTTAAAACCACAAAAGTCAACTTAATACAATACATTTTACATTTTTAAATTCGCATCAGCTATGGCCAAATTCCAGATTGGACGGGAGTCATAAGGTGAACCGGTTTCATGCAAATCAATTATTTGTTTTTATTAGTAAAAATAGGTAAACATTGTTCTTGTTTTTTTAAACGAATCGCAGAAAACCCGCCAGGAGCCAAAGAAAAAAATGGGTGCTTTATCGTAAAATCCGGCATTTTCAAGGTGAAGCCTTACAGACTCCCCAGCGATAAAAACAATTGTGCCGGGGCAAGTTAAAAATAATTGCCCCGGCAACATAAAATTTTCGACTCTTGGGAATTACATATTTCGTCTGTACTTGCCCCCCACATCATAAAGGGCCTGGGTGATGGTTCCAAGGGAACAATGCTGCACGGTATTCATCAACTCCGCAAAAATATTGCCGCCCTCAAGGGCTGTCTGCTGCAATTTTGCCAGGGCATCCTCTGCTACCTCTCCATGGGTTTCTTTAAACGTCGCCAATCTTCTGAGCTGTTCATCTTTCTGCTCATCATCGGAACGGGCAAGCTCCAGACACGCAGTCATTTCTTCATAATTGGCATCGGGATCAATAAAGGTATTTACCCCCACAATGGGATACTCTCCGGAATGCTTAATCAGTTCATAGTACATGGATTCTTCCTGAATTTTGCCCCGCTGGTATCCGGATTCCATGGCCCCGAGCACCCCACCCCTTTCGGTTATTTTCTCAAACTCCATCAAAACGGCCTCTTCCACCAGGTCGGTGAGTTCATCCACAATAAAACTACCCTGGAGGGTATTTTCATTTTTGGCCAGACCCCACTCCCGGTTGATGATCAACTGCACAGCCAACGCCCGGCGCACAGACTCACTGGAGGGGGTGGTGATGGCTTCATCAAAGGCATTGGTGTGAAGGCTATTGCAGTTGTCATAGATGGCACAAAGGGCCTGGAGGCTGGTTCTGATATCGTTGAACTGGATATCCTGGCTGTGCAGGGAGCGTCCCGAGGTCTGAATATGATATTTCAACTTCTGCGACTGCTCATTGCCCTTGTACAGGTATTTCATGGCCACGGCCCAGATACGTCGGGCCACCCGGCCGATCACCGTGTATTCCGGGTCCATGCCATTGGAAAAGAAAAAAGAAAGGGAAGGAGCAAAATCATTGATATCCATGCCCCGGGACAAATAATATTCCACATAGGTAAACCCGTTGGACAAGGTCAAGGCCAGCTGAGTGATGGGATTGGCACCGGCTTCTGCAATGTGATACCCGGATATGGACACTGAATAAAAATTGCGGATGGCATTATCAATGAAATATTGCTGGATATCCCCCATCATCTTCAAGGCAAATTCAATGGAGAAAATGCAGGTGTTCTGGCCCTGGTCTTCCTTTAAAATATCGGCCTGCACCGTTCCACGCACACTGGAAATGGCCCGTTGGCGAATTTCATTTACCTCTTCACCCTGGGGCTCTCTGCCCTCTTGTTCCCGGAACTGGTCCATCTGCTGGGTAATGGCGGTGTTCATGAACATGGCAAGCATCATGGGGGCCGGCCCGTTTACCGTCATGGAAACCGAGGTGTTGGGGGCGCACAGATCAAATCCGTCATAGAGCAGTTTCATGTCTTCCAGGGTGCAAATACTCACACCGGAGTTGCCGATTTTGCCATAAATATCAGGCCGAATGGCGGGGTCATACCCATATAAAGTTACTGAATCAAAGGCCGTAGAGAGTCGTTTGGCTGGATAGGCGCTGGAGAGTAATTTAAATCGTTTATTGGTATCTCCGGGGCCGCCTTCCCCTGCAAACATGCGGGTGGGATCTTCACCCACCCGTTTCAGGGGGAACACGCCTGCGGTGTAGGGATAGCCCCCGGGGACATTCTCCTTTCGCATCCATTTCAAGGCTTCTCCAGGATCTTTATATGCGGGTACACACACCTTGGGAATTTTGGAGTGACTCAAAGATTCTGTGTATAAAGGTAATTTTATCTCTTTCCCACGAACCTCATAAGAAAGCTCGTCCTTGGCATAGGTTTCTTTCACCATATACCACTCTTCAAGTATTTTTTGGGTTTCCGGGTCAATATCAGCCTCGGCACCGGCAATGGCTGTCTTTAATTGGGAGACCGCATCTGTCACATCTGCTCCGTCAAAACTTTTTTCAGCCTCTTTAAGATGCCAGAGCCGTCGAAGGGCATCGGCCTGTTCCTCGGTGTTTTTGTGGTAATCGCGAACCGCATCGGTAATTTCTGCAAGATAACGGGTCCGTTCAGGTGGGATAATAATGGTTTTAGAACTGGAGCAGGTCACACTGGTTCTGGGAATGGAAGTGGTGAATTCCTTTCCCATCTTCTCATTTAAAATATCCAGCAGCCCATGGTAGAAGGCGGTGACGCCATCGTCATTAAACCGGGAGGCAATGGTGCCATACACCGGCATCTGATCCAATGGGGTGGTCCAGGCTTTACGATTTCGCTGGACCTGTTTTCGCACATCCTGCACTGCATCTTCACTGCCCCGTTTTTCAAATTTGTTCACCACCACCAAGTCGGCATAGTCCAGCATATCAATTTTTTCCAGCTGGGACGGGGCACCAAACTCTGCGGTCATGACATAGACGGCAATGTCCACCAGATCAGTGATTCTGGAGTCCCCCTGACCAATACCTGCGGTTTCTGCAATGATAATGTCATACCCCGATGCCTTGGCAACAGCAATGGCTTCGGGCAGGGAGGCTGGCAATTCTGACTGGGCCTCCCGGGTGGCAAGGGATCTCATGTACACCCGGCCGGTTTCAATGGCGTTCATTCGGATACGATCACCAAGCAGGGCACCGCCGGTTTTCCTCCGGGAGGGGTCACAGCTGATAATGGCCACATGGACATCCGTAAGATCCCGCAGAATTCGTAGAATCAACTCATCGGTGAGGGATGATTTTCCGGCCCCGCCTGTTCCGGTGATACCGATCACCGGTGGGGTGCCACTATTTTTTATCTGTGCCAGTTTTTCCATGATGGGTTCAAGGGAGCCATCATTTTGAACCTTGGCTTCCTGCACGGCTGTGATGGTATTTGCAGTGATATATTTTTCTTCAACATTGAGTTTTTCATATTCAATGGTGTTAAGGTTCACTGTGGAAAAATCCATTCTTCGCATCTGATCATTGATAATTCCCTGGAGACCGATCTTGGCCCCATCTTCCGGGGAATAGATCCGGGTCACCCCATAGGCCTCAAGTTCTTTTATTTCCGAGGGGATAATCACGCCGCCCCCCCCACCGAAAATTTTTATGTGGGGAACATTGCGCTCCTTGAGAAGATCCACAATATACTTAAAAAATTCCACATGACCGCCCTGGTAGCTGGACACGGCAAGCCCCTGGGCATCCTCTTCAATGGCAGCCTGCACCACCTCTTCGGCAGAACGGCTGTGGCCGATGTGAATCACCTCCGCTCCAGAATCCTGGAGCATTCTCCGCATGATATTTATGGAGGCATCGTGGCCATCAAAAAGGGCGGTGGCGGTGACCACCCTTACCGCATTTTCAGGTCTATAAATTTCTTCAATAACGCTCATCATATCTCCTTATTTTTTACATAAAAAAACCGGTACTGATATAATAGAGCACCTGCTTTTTCATTATTTATTTTCAGCAGTATTTCGGTCATTTAAAGACCCATTTGGGGGTCAGTGGCAGAGAGGTGGAAATCAGCATAACTACACAGGCATGATGCCACCTTAGGAATAGAAACTAAATAACCTGAACATTATTAATGCAAACTCAAAGGGACAGTCACTATTACTCGTGTGATGCA
>JASFYZ010000309.1:0-8445 GCA_045046665.1 Desulfobacterium sp. | reverse complement strand
GGGGATCATAAAAAACAATCTACCCAACACTAATGAACTGACCACTGTCTGTCCGGTGTCAGCACCTAAAAGCGGGTAGTTTTATTATTTTGAAGTCCCTTAATTGTGCTGGCCTGGTTCGGGAAGTGCAGTATCCTGAGGGGTAAGGGATGTGAGGCTTTATCTCCAATAGGACTACCCACTTAAGGCGGGATATTTTCAAGGCTTTTTATGTGGATAATTAGCTTTTAACCCTTAGAATCAAGAAAGCTAAGACGTTTGATTTTAAAAGCTGTGCCGCCTTAAGTGGGTAGCCATGAATTGGATTCAAATCAGGCAAAGGTTACCCGGGTATCTCCCCTTGAATAATCCAATCCCGGTGTGTGTATAATAATCTCAACATCACTTCCCAAACAATTCATACAGGTCAACATTTTAGCCTCGCTGATCCCCCTGAACTGTCCCCGGAGGAGGCCGGATAATTTGGGCTGGGGCATGTTTAAAATTTCAGCCGCCCGTTGTTGGGTTAACTTTCTCTGGCGGATAATTTCCCCGATTTTTGAGGCCAGTATTGCCTTAACAAACATCCTGTCGGCATCCGGTCTTCCCAGATCCCCATAGACATTGGTACTGCCTTTCTCTATTTCAATCATTTTTTTTATTTTCCTTTTATATGGTTGTCCAAGGCTTTTAAGCGGGATTTGATCAAATCCATATCCGGTGGGAGTTCGCCTGGTGCCCACCCTGCGCAGAACATTTAGGGCTTGATCATAACGTCGGCCACCTTGTAGTGAAATTTTAGCAGTGAAAAATAAATACTGTTATTGCGGGTATTTGTGATGCATCAAATTCAATCTCCCGTAGACTGGCCCATCTTATGATCAACCCCGGAAATCCACATCAAATAATGGAATGGCTCCAGGGCAGCTCTAAATGACTCTGATTTTTTGAGAAAACTGTATGCAATGGTTCCCAATTATCGTTTGAGTAAATTTCAACCCTATCTGCCTGACGCGCTTAAGTTAAGACTCGTGGCTGAAACCTTGTTTGATGTTGATGGAACGTTGGCGTTCTTGAAAAACATACATGATAGAAATGTATGCAACAATTTTAAGTGAATTTTATCATTGCAAATAGTAATGAGACATAGAACTATTGTGATCTACTTACCAACGCCGCTTCAGTCTCCTGCATCTGCCAGGAACGGGCATAGTAGCCGTTGTGGTCAATGAGTTCCGGGTGGGTGCCCTGTTCCACCACCCTGCCCTGGTACAGCACCATCACATGGTCCGCGTTCTTAAAAATTGAAAATCGATGGGAGATAATAATAATGGTTTTTTTACCTGCCATGGCGTCAATGATCCGGGTAATATCCGATGCTGTGGCCATGTCCACCTGGCTCACGGGATCATCCAGGATCAGGATGGGGGCATCCTTTAAAAAGGCCCGGGCAAGCGCAATGCGCTGTTTCTGACCACCGGAAAGCATCACCCCTTTTTCACCTATAAGGGTGTCAAGGCCCCGGGGGAAGCCTGAAATGGTTTCTGTGAGTCCGGCCATGGCAAGGGCCTTGTTGATTTTTTCATCATCCGCTCCGGGGTCACCAAATCGCAGATTGGCCTCAATGGTGCCGGAAAAGAGAAAGGGCTCCTGGGGCATGAAGGAGATAGATTGTCGCAGGGTTTTAAGGGAGATATGGCCAATGTCCATGCCATCAATGGAAATGATGCCCTCATCTGGATCATAGAGCCTTGGCAGCAGGTTTGCCAGGGTGGTTTTCCCACTTCCCGGGGGGCCTGCTATGCCCAGGACCTCACCCGGTTGAAGCTTAAAGCCCACCCCATCAATGACCTTTTTATCAAAGGAAAAAGAGATATTGTCCACGCTGATTTCGCCATGAATCTTTGACGGGGTAAATATCTTCCCAGGCTTTTCCGCTTCCCCGGGCACATCCAGAATGGCAATGATGCGATCAATGGAAGCCTTGCCACGCTGGATCATATTGGTAACCCATCCCACGGCCATCACCGGCCAGGTGAGTAGATTAAGATAACTGATAAAGGCCACAAAATCTCCGGTGGAGATATCCGCGAGGATTACTTTTCGCCCCCCAGCTCCCAATATGATGGCAAGGCTGACATTGTTGAGAAAAATCACCAGGGGAAAAATCATTCCCCGCAATTTCACAAGTTTCATGTTACTGGTGATGTAGGCATTGGATTCCCGTGTTATGCCTGCCACCTCGGTGGCTTCACGGTTAAATGCCTTGATGATGCGAATTCCTGCAAAACGTTCCCGGGTGGATTCCATGAGATGGGAAAAAGATTCCTGGACTTCCCGGTAGGACAGAAAGAGTTTTTTACTCAATATCTTGGTTAAAAGCGCAATAAAAGGCATGGGCAAGAGCGCCAGCAAAGTGAGCTCCAGGTTAATGTATGCCATGAAAAAGATGGCGGCACAGCCCAGAACGATGGTATCAGTTAATCCCACAATGCCCATGCCAAGGGCCATGCGGATGCTGGTCATGTCATTGGTGGCATGGGCCATGATATCCCCGCTTGAGGTGGTATCAAAAAACCGGGTGGGCAGGGTCTGGATATGGTCAAACAATTGTCCCCTGATGCCCTCTTCCATGCGCCGGGCCGTTCCCATGATAAAATAACGCCAGCAAAACCTGAAAACACCAATGGCCATGGCGGACAGGGCAATGTACAGTCCATATTTGAACAATTCACCCCGGGAGCTCGATTGCAGGGTGATGTCGTCAATGGCCCATTTGACGATCCTTGGAATAAACAGTTGAAACAAATCAACAAGCAAAAGGCAAAGCAGGCCAGCGGCAATGTGAAATTTCCGCTCCAGAAGATAGGGTTTCAGTAATTGGAACTGTTTCAAAGTCACCTCATTATATATTCAAGAACAGGTTCTGGGTCAATAGGTTCTGGGTTAATAGGTGCTGGGTGTTCATATAGCGTGTGGGTCTTGAGTACCAAGCATCCAGCATCCAGTACCAAGTACCAAGTACCCACCTCAATAAAATTTACCTGTCGGACAATTGTTTCAGCTTTGTTTCCAGGAGGGAATGAAGTTCTTTCCCCGCTGCCTCCCGCTTTTTTGATTTATTCTCCGTGATGGCCTCAAAATAATCTTTGCAGATTTTCTTTTCCCGGGAGTCCCAAAAGACGGTGTATCCTTTTTTCAGGCGACTGGCCATTTCCGGGTCACCCGCATGATCCCCATCCCTTCGCCCATGGGCCCAGTTGATCACACTGGCATAATAAATAAGGGCCCGGTCCAATAGCACATGGAGAAATTGTATGGAGGACGGGGGCCCCACCCGAAGTTGATCCCTTCCCAGCTTTACCCCCTTAAAGGAGAGACCGGCCATACGCCGTCCACTCAAGGCGGCAGATCCTGCCCCCACCAGACCGCCAAGGGTAGAAAAGATACCAAAGGTAAGACCTGCGGCGGCCACGT
The DNA here is from genome assembly GCA_045046665.1 of Desulfobacterium sp. Classification (GTDB taxonomy): domain Bacteria; phylum Desulfobacterota; class Desulfobacteria; order Desulfobacterales; family Desulfobacteraceae; genus Desulfocicer. Next base: position 4,989 of record JASFYZ010000309.1, on the reverse strand, counting down.
CAAGGGCGGCCCCGGCAGCCCCCCCTGCCATACCGGCGGCCAGGACGACTTCCCCGGGTTTTAAGCCTAAAAACCGCCAGGTATCATGGCTGAACAGGTTCTCATGGAGAACGCTGTTGGAGGGAAGGGTGAGGTTAAAAATATTGTGCTTAAAACATTTTCGAATACCGGAATGGACTTTTTTTTCCATGGCTTCAATTTTTTTACGATGCTTTTCCTCCAGTTCCAGCCTGACTTCCCGGGCATCCTTGCCGTTTTTGATACTGCCCGTCAGGGTGAGGCTCAAGGTCTCTTCCAGCAACTGAAGAATAATCCGGGCTGTCTGGGAGACCCGGTGATCCCACTCTTTTTTAAAAACATCAATCACAAGGTTCAAGGCTGGCTGCCAGTCCTGGTCCACCCGCTTTAAGCTCTCCAGAAGATCCAGACGTTCGGCATAGGTGGCATGGTGGGCATTGAAGCGACGAATGGCATTAAATTGACGTCGAAATTCCATTTTCCAGGCCTCCAGATATTGAGTATCACTCTCCTTGGCATTGATAATGGCCATGCGGGGGCGGGCCGTTAACCGAAGAATCTCCATTTCTATACGGTCCACCTTGCGCAACGGGCGGGATCCGTCCACCACATAAATAATGCCAGCCCCCCGGGCAATGGGGCTTAACAGCTCACACTCATCCATGAAATCAAGGTCATCTTGGTGGGCCTCAATAAAGGCATCCACAATGCCATGCCCCGGGCCTTTATATTGCTGCATCCATGCCAGGGTCTTGCGGGGATTCTGGAACCCCGGGGTGTCCACAAACCGGATAATCTCTTTTCCGTCCACCACCACCGGAAAGGTCTGACACACCGTGGTTTCTCCGGGGAATGGGCCGATGCGCACCGTGTCATCCTCGCTCAGGGTAGAGACCACAGAGGATTTCCCCTCGTTGGGATGACCGATGATGGCAAATTCAGGCACCTCTTGATTCATCATGATTTTTTCTCCATGGATACCATGCGAAGCCAGGGGTCCCCCAGGGCATCCAATTTTTTCTGCCACACGGACAGATCCATGTCAGATGGCGGGGTAAACAAGGTGTCCGCCGATGGTTTTCCCACCAGTCCGACGATGATATCCGTACCGTCTCCTGTGACCCTGCGAAGTCCCTGGAGAAAAAAGAATGTCTCCTTGATGGGCGGCTGCCATGCCTCGTGCAGCCATACCAGTGATTTTTTATCCGCCAAAGGATGGGAAGGACTGCATATGGATTTGATCATTTCTAATTCCTTTGGGGTGTCCACCCCTACGAGCATCTGTTTCACAAGGGTGACCCCACACTGCATTAACACCTGGCGGGGCAGTTCATCCCCGTCCAATATTTCTTCCAGATCATCGGACACCAGCACCAGCGCCTGGCGGGACCCAAGCAAAGTCTTTTCTCTTTTCCCACTAATAGGTCCAGACAAAAGTTCAGCGTCATTTTTATCCATTGAAGGGGCAAGCATTTCTGAAACAGAATTCTTTTTTCCAGCGGGATGCAGGGATAAAACAGACGACGAATCGCCAGAAGAAGAGGAAAGGGATGATGAGGAGGAGGAACCGTCAATGGAGACCACCGGCGTGGTCATCCGGGCCAAAAGGCGTTGACAAGAGGCATGGTTAAAAGCCAAGCCCCCGAGGCATCTATTTTTCATCCATTGCCCCATCCCCGCCAGAACAAGCCGGGGTAACAGCCCATAAAAAAGAACGCAAAGGCATAAAAAGGGCCACCAGGAAATGAGATCTCCGGTGGTGAGATGGTAGATACCATCTTTCAGGATCATGCGGCTGCCAGCTATCTGCTCCAGCGTAGGACAGGCAATTCCCTGGGGGAAAAGCCAGGACCATGGCAGGGCCACCACGGAAACCAGCCCATGAACCAGTTCCGGTCCCACCTGCAGGGTGGACTGCCAGCCAAAAGCGGTGTCGGAAAAAAAGACCCGGGCCAAGGTCATGCCAATCACCCCCACATTAAACCCCAGGGCAAACACCTGGGCCAGAATAAACAAGGGCCAGAAAAAAAGGGGACCATAAATTCGGTGTTTTGCCCGAATAAGGCCCAATGCCCCGGCCATGGCATACTGACGATCCCGGGAAATATGGGCCTGGGATTTTTGTTTGAGCGTTTCCACGGTTTTATGCACACAAAGGGCCAAAAAGCGCTGGAGCAAAGGCATTGGCGCAGAAATACCACCGGTGCGGGCAAACATAAGTCCAGCCACGGACACCCCAAGCAGTATCAGTTGCCCCAGAAGGGTCAGGGTAAGATAATAGGAGATATTTAAAGGCCGGGTTCCGGAGTAGGAAAAAAAAGAGGCCACTACGGTGATGCCAAAAAAGAGACCTCCAAATAAAAAAAGCCAGATCAGAAAAGTGGCTGTTTCCTTATAAAGTGCCCCGGGAAGAAGTGCATCCTGTTTTTGTTTTTTTTCTGCATCCCTTCTTAATTCAAGCCATTTTAAAATGGCCTGTCTTGCCAGAGATTCATCCTCTGGATGCACCAAAGCATAGGAAGCAGATTCATTCAGTTCCCCTCGAATCTGGTTCAAATAAAACTGTCTATCCCTTTTTTTAAGGGTCTCTTCCCCCTGTGTCCCCTGGTCCTGTTCTAAAAAATATTCAAGGTCCACAATATCTGGGAGTGTCCATTTTATGGAAAATTTTCTACGCTGTTTTTTCACCTTTTAACGCCTTTTTTTACGAGCAACAATTCTGAATTTCGGGTACAGTTGTCATAAATTATATTTGTGGATAATAACCCTTGAACAAAAATTATCAAGCAAGATTAGAGTACATGGGTCAAATTTGTTCGTCAAGGAAGCACCTCCATTGTTTGAAACGAATATGGATTTTCTATGAATTAAGAAAAAAAGTACTGACAAAATAGATAAAATCTGAAATAAATATTCGAAGTACGTAACATAACATCCGAAAATAAGATTATATAAGGGGCGTTGTGGTGTCAGAGATGCATTCTGGGGCTTTTATTTGGCAGTTTCCCCCGGATATACAGAGATGGTCAAACACGCCATCGTAAATTTTTATACGTCTGACATAAATCAACCAATAACTCATGGGCATATTCCCATTTCCCCGGTCGGCGTTTTAAGTCTTTGATTTATAAAAATATAACTTCTGATCCGAATTTAGTGCTAATTTAATAAAGTTAATAAGTTAAAGACGGTGCCGGAAAAATGGGAATGGACGACAACTCATCAAGTCACACACAGCGAAACAGGTTTTTTATGAATGATATTATGAATATTTCCTCCTGGTTGAAAAAAAGTGCAGAAACCTTTCCTTATAAAAGAGCGGTGGTGGTTCCCAACTCCAGGGATGCAAAAGGACGGGTACTTTACAGCCACATGACCTTCAGCCAGCTTGACATGGCGTCGGATAACCTGGCCTTTGCCTTTGAAGAAAACGGCATCACCCGGGGGACCCGGACCATCTTGATGGTGCCACCGGGTCTGGATTTTTTCACCATTATTTTTGCCCTTTTCAAGGTGGGTGCCGTGCCTGTGGTGGTGGACCCCGGCATGGGGGTCAAACGGATGCTGTCTTGTTTTGAACAGGGAAAACCCACCGCATTCATCGGCATTGAAAAAGCCCATTTTTTAAGAATACTCAAACCGTGGTGTTTTAAAACCGTCACCACCTGCATCACTGTGGGTAAACGCATATTATGGGGGGGGCTGAGTCTGGACAAACTGCTTGCCTATGAGGCAGATACCCCTTTTCCCCCAGTGTCCACAGCCTCCCATGAAACAGCAGCCATTCTCTTTACCACGGGCAGCACCGGCCCTGCCAAGGGGGTGATTTACAGCCATGGCAACTTTGATGCCCAGCTTCGACAGATCCAGGATCACTTTCACATCGGTCCGGATGAAATAGATCTGCCCACCTTTCCCTTGTTTGCTCTGTTTGATCCGGCCCTTGGCATGACCGCAGTTATTCCGGACATGGACCCCACAAAACCGGCCCAGGTCAACCCGGAAAAAATCATTGAAGCCATTGAGAACCAGGGGGTAACCAACATGTTTGCCTCCCCTGCCCTGCTCAACCGGGTGGGGAAATTTGGGAAAGAGATGGGGGTTAAACTGCCCTCCCTGAAGCGGGTGGTGTCTGCTGGCGCACCGGTAACCCCGGCCAATATCGAACAATTTTCCACCATGCTGGGGCCGGACACCGAAATACACACCCCCTATGGTGCCACAGAGGCGGTTCCCATTATTTCTATTGGCAGTAAGGAAATTCTTTCCGAAACCCGCCATTTGAGCGAACAGGGATTTGGCATGTGTGTGGGCTATCCCATTGGTGATACGGCCATTGAAATCATCACCATCACCGATGATCCCATTGACCAATGGCATGATGATCTCAAAATACCAGCCAATGAGGTGGGGGAGATTGTGGTCAAAGCCCCCTTGGTGACCTCCGGCTATTTTAACAATCCCAGGGCGGACCTGCTGGCTAAAATTGAAGATGGGGAGGGGGGAGTCTGGCACCGCATGGGAGATCTGGCCTGGAAGGATAGCAAGGGACGCATCTGGTTCTGTGGTAGAAAAAGCCACCGGGTTACCACCGGTAAAGGCCCGCTATTCACCATTCCGGTTGAAGCCGTCTTTAATAATCATCCCCAGGTGTTCAGAAGTGCCCTCACCGGTGTGGGCCCCCGGGACATGCAGACGGCTGTCATGTGCATTGAGGCGGAGCCCGACGTGACAAACACCCAGAAACTTCAGGAAGAGCTGTATGCCATGGCAGACAAACATCCCCTGGCCGATGCCATTGAGTATATATTCATCCACCCGGCCTTTCCCGTGGATATCCGTCATAACTCCAAAATTTTCAGGGAAAAACTGGCCCTGTGGGCTGATAAAAAAATAAAGACATGAGAGGGTTTTACAAAAATAACTTTTTCGAACGTGACAACGCAGGACTGTGATAACTATAGACAATTT
>JASFYZ010000308.1:0-7450 GCA_045046665.1 Desulfobacterium sp. | reverse complement strand
CGGACGGGATGGGCATGGCGGGTGACATCATCTCCGGTTTCCAAGCCCATGTAAGCAATTTTAAGCCCCAGCCTTCTAAGCTCTCGAAGCTCTTCTTCGCTTTTCATGCGGATGCTTTTGGTGTTTGCATAGACGCCCACCCGCTCCACCCAGGGCAATTTTTTCCCAATGGCTTCTAAAATGGAAACCAATCGGCGCTGGGGCATGATCAAGGCATCTCCGTCACAGATAAAAAGTCGGTTCTGATTCCGGCAATACTTAGAAGCAAAATCAATATCATCAAAAATAATATCATCTTTTTTGATACTGAAGCGTTGCCCTGGATAGGCACCGCAAAAGGTGCATTTACGGTGAGAACATCCCACTGTTGCCTGCAGCAAAATACTGTTTGCCTCGCTGGGAGGCCTGATCATTGAGCCTTCGTAGTGCATCATTTCACCTTTGTTCTTATTTCCGTTTCGAACCTGTTTGTACATGAAAATGGCTGAAAAAACAAGGTATTGATAAAAATTATCACCTTTGTCAAAACAGAGTTCAAGGTTTGGACTTCAACTTTGTCACATAGGTTTGGGTCACCGCTTCAATTTTATAATACCTTGAATTTTAAATTCTCTGTACCAGGACAAAGGACAAACCGTTAAAGACTTTACCCCTAATTAGTCAATTCATAAATTATCAAAATGCCATCTAAAACTTGACAATTTTGATTTTGCACCAATTTTTTATGGCAAAACTAAAATTCATCAAGAAGGTATTGTTTTTAAAAATAATGCTTTGGATGGATACAAGTAAAATAAAATCCCAGACTAATGGGGTATAAAAACATTCTTTCTGAAATTTCTCTTACTTATAATTATGAGAATCAGAGACAAAAAATAAAGCATCTAAAACAAACTATCTTTTATTTACACAGGAGAGACCATGGGTACCCAGAAAGAAACATGTGAATTTAAAACCGAAGTGCAGCAACTTTTGCATCTGATCATCAACTCCCTTTATTCCAACAAGGAAATTTTCATAAGAGAGTTGGTTTCCAATGCATCTGATGCCATTGATAAGGCCAGATTCAAGGAACAGACCCAGCCGGAACTGTTTGCAGATGACACCGATTTTCACATCCGGATTTCCACAAATCCTGAGAAAAAAACCTTTGAAATCAGCGACAATGGTATCGGCATGACCTATGAAGAGGTCAATGAAAACATTGGAACCATTGCAAAAAGTGGCACCGCAGCATTCATGGAAGCCCTGGAAAAATCCAAAACAGAAAATACGCTTTCACCTGAACTCATCGGTCAATTTGGTGTGGGATTTTACAGCGCATTCATTGCCGCGGATAAAATCACCCTGGTAACCCGGACCGCTGGCAGTGATCAAGGGGTTAAATGGGAATCCGATGGCAAAGGATCCTACTCCATTGAAGCCGTTGACAAGGCCGACCGTGGCACCACCATCACTCTTGATCTCAAGGAAATCGGGGAAGGAGAAGGGGAACAGGACTTCACAGAAGAGTACACCATCCGGCACATCATTAAAAAATATTCCGACTTTGTCACCTACCCCGTTATCATGAACGTGGAAAAGACAGAGCCCCTGCCCGAAGAGCAAATCGTCAAAGACCCTGATGGCAAGCCCATTGGAGACACTTTCAAAAAGGTGAGAGCCGATGAAACCCTGAACACCATGAAGGCCATCTGGGCCAAAAGCCCGGAAGACGTCACCGAAGAAGAATATGATGAATTTTACAAACACATCAGCCACAACTGGGACAAACCCATGGAGATTCTGCACAAAAAATTTGAAGGCGTCACCGAGTACGACGCCCTCATGTTTCTGCCCTCCAAGGCCCCCTTTGACATGTTCCGACCGGAAAGAAAGCATGGCATGCAGCTTTATTGCAAGCGCGTGTTCATCATGGACGACTGCAAAGAGCTTTTGCCGGAATATTTGAGCTTTGTCCAAGGCGTGGTGGATGCCCCGGATCTCAACCTCAATGTAAGCCGTGAAATTCTCCAGGAAGATCGACTGGTGAGAAATATCCGAAAAAACCTGGTGAAAAAAGTATTCAGCCTGCTTGAGGGTATGGACAAGGAAAAATACGAATCCTTTTACGAAGAGTTCGGCCAGGCCATCAAGGCGGGTATTCCCACAGACTTTGAAAACAAAGACCGCATTGCCTCTTTGTTGCGCTATAAGACCACCAAATCCGACGGGAAAAACATCTCCCTGGATGAGTACATTGAGAAAATGCCGGAAGATCAAAAGGAAATCTATTATATTACCGGTGAAAACATAACCGCCCTGATTAACAGCCCCCTTTTGGAAGCCCTTAAGGCCAAAAATTATGAAGTCATTCTCATGGTGGACCCCGTGGATGAATGGGTGACCCAGTCCCTTTCTGAGTACAAAGAGAAAAAACTCAAAAGTGCGGAAAAAGGGGATCTGGATCTGGACAAGGTGGATGAAGAGAAAAAAGATGCGTATACCCCGCTTTTTGACTTCATGAAGGAAAAACTCAATGATAAGGTTAAAAATGTCCAGATTTCCAATCGCCTGAAAGATTCCGTGGCCTGCCTGTCCGGGGATGACTTTGGCATGAGTGCCTACATGGAAAAAATCATGAAGGCATCGGGCCAGGATGCACCGGAGCAAAAAAGATCCCTGGAGCTCAATGTGGATCATCCGGTCATTGGCAAAATCAAAGAAATCTTTGAAACAGATACCACCAATCCCGCACTCCAGGACTACAGTGAACTGCTTTTAGACATTGCCATCATCAGTGAAGGGGGTAAAATCGACAATCCGACCCGGTTCAGCAAACTGCTGGGGGACATAATGGCCAAGGCTTTATGATCATCTTTCTTGAAACACTGGGATGCTGCCGAAACCAGGTGGACAGCGAAGTCATGCTGGGCCGGCTGGCATCCCAGGGTCATATTATCACCTCTGATCCCTCCGGGGCAGAGGTGATTATTGTCAATACCTGTGGGTTCATTGCAGCGGCCTCGGCCGAGGCTATTGATACCATCCTTGATATGGCACAATATAAAAAAGAGGGCTCCTGCAAACGTCTGGTGGTCACTGGATGCCTGCCGGAACGGTTCCGGGATGATACCCTTCTGGATGCCCTGCCCGAGGTAGATGCCTTCCTTGGCACCGGAGCCTGCGACCGCATTGTTGATGCAGTTGAGGACACGTCAGGAACAATCATTACCCTGTTACCCGACCCCTGTGCCAGGGAACTCCAGGGACTTCCCCTGCCCCGGAAAATCACCCAGGATCACATGGCCTATGTCAAGGTGTCCGAAGGGTGTAACCGTAAATGCACCTACTGCATCATTCCCACCCTCCGGGGAATTCAGCGCAGTCGTTCGGTGGACAGTGTGGTGGAAGAGACCATCACGCTTATTTCACAGGGCGTCAACGAAATCGTCCTGGTGGGGGAAAACACCACAGATTATGGATTGGATCTTAATCCCCCGGTTCCCCTGAGTCACCTTCTGGGGGCGGTGTCCACACGGGTTGCCGAAACTCATAAACCCCATCCCACCTGGATACGCCTGCTTTACACCCACCCATCTTCCATTGATACAAACGTCATTAAAGCCATTGCCGAAAATGAGAATATCTGCAGCTATTATGATATTCCCATACAGCATGCCGACTCCCGGACCCTCAAACGCATGGGCCGTAATTACACCATGGAGGATCTATACACCCTGTTTGAGACCATCCGCACCATTGATCCCCAGGCAGTATTAAGAACCACCTTGATCACCGGGTTTCCCGGAGAGACCGAATCAGAATTTCAAACCCTGGTAAAATTTGTTGAAGATATCCACTTTGACCATTTGGGGGTATTTCCCTATTCCGATTCAGAGGATCTGGCATCCCACCATCTGAAAAACCATGTGCCGGAACTTCTCAGGGAAGAGCGTCATGACACTATCATGGCACGACAGGCAAAAATTTCCGAGGCCATTAACCAGAAATACCTGGGACAGACCATTCCGGTACTGGTGGAAGAAAATCCCGATGAAGGAATATACCTTGGCAGGACATGCTTTCAGGCACCTGAAGTGGACGGCATCACATTTATTTATGGATCAGGGCTTGAAATTGGCACCTTTACTAATGTAAAGATTACAGAAACCCATGAATATGACCTGTCAGGAGAAATTGCATGAAACAGGAATTGAAGCGCAGACTGATATCGCTGGTGGAAAAAGATCTGATTGACATTGAAGCTGCGCTCCATGAGAACCTGTCCCCCAACCTTCCCCTGGTAAAGGACATTGCTGGCCATCTGTTGTTCAGCGGGGGTAAGCGCATCAGACCCCTGTTGATGGTTTTAAGTGCCCGCCTGTGCCAGTACCAGGGAGAGGGTGCCATTGGTTTTTCCACCCTCTTTGAATATCTCCACGCCGCCACCCTGCTCCATGATGATGTGGTGGATGAGGCCGATTTAAGGCGGGGAAAACCCGCGGCCCATACCCGATGGAGCCGTCCCAAGGTGGTGCTCACCGGAGATTTTCTCCTGGCTCGGTCCCTGTCCCTTGCGGCAAAAACGGGCCTGCCCGACATCATCACCGTCATGGCAGGCATCACCGAAGATATGTCCCAGGGGGAGATTGAACAGATGGAGCAAAAGGGCAATGCCGGTCTCACCGAAGCCCAGTACATGACCGTTATCCAGCGGAAAACCGCTGTTTTACTCCAGGGGGCCTGCAAAAGTGGCGGTATTCTGGCCCGGGCCGGTAAAGATAAAGAAGCGGCCCTGGATGCCTTTGGGTATCATCTGGGCGTGGCGTTTCAAATGGCCGACGATCTGTTGGATTATACAGCCCAGGCAGAGACCCTTGGCAAAAACCCCGGTGCGGATATCCGGGAGGGAAAATTAACCCTGCCCCTGATCAAAGCCCTGGAAAATGCATCAGATGAAGATCACGCCTGGATGCTCAATATTATTGCCGATCCTGACTTTGATGAAAATGATTTCAAGATACTCCAAAAGCGACTTCATCAGTATAAAGGCATTGAATATACAGAACAAAAAGCCGCCCACCATATAGACCTGGCCAAACAAAGCCTTAAGATATTTACACCTTGCCAGGCCATGGACACCATGATGCTCATCGCAGATTATGCCATTGCCAGAGACGTTTAGATTCTCATCTCTGATTTTCGTGTTATTGGAATAAGATGCTCAGAAAATCTTTTTGGCTCTCGCTTGTTAAGGTTGGGGGAGAGGTCAACGTTTAGGTTCCAATCTATGCCAAGTGGTAATTTCATATATGCACACCTTCAGGAGGAGAAATGAACAGATTTAAACCGGCTACCATGGCAGCCACAGGCCTGTTTTTTTTATTAACCTGTTTAACCAGTTTTTACCACACGACACCAGTCCTGGCCCAGGAGAACCCTACGGTGATCTCCCTTGGAAAACAGACCATTTCAGGCGGTGACATCTCCAAAGCAAAAAAAAGAGCCATTGCAGATGCTCTGGACACTGCGGTATCCCAGGTCATTCTTGCCATGCTCACCCCCCCGGAAATATCCTCCAGTCTGCCCCTGCTGGCCAATGAACTCACAGGATCTGCCCAGGGTTACATCGTAACCTACAAGGTGTTGGGCGAAATGGAAAAGGGAAAACAGTATATTGTTGCTGTGGAATCAACCCTCAACGGTCAGACCCTGAACACCCTTTTTTCAAAATATCGAATACAGGATAGAGGTAAAGATCTGCCCCGAATTTTAATTTTCATGTCCGAACAGGTGCCAGGCGAAATTTTGCCCCGGTATTGGTGGGGAAATAATCCGTTACCCTTTCAATCCCTTGCCCAGACTGCCTTTACCAAGGTCTTGGCCAGTAAAAATTACATGGCCATGGTCCAGCCCCCTTCGGAGCAAGTCCGATCCCTGGGCGTTGCATTTAATTTTATCCATGATGCCGATGCCGCATTGATTATGGCCGCAAAACTCAACGCTGATGTGATGATCATGGCCAAAGCCATGGCTCAGGCCTCCAATGTCATGGGCACAGAGAAAGCTTATAAATCCACCATGGCCCTGGAAGCGTTTCAGGTAAGCTCAGGAGAAAGGCTCACCTCCTTTACCACCGATGCAGTGGTAAAGAGTGATTTCAGCCAGACAGGCATAGAAGACAGCCTCACACAATCCGGCACCCAGGCAGCCCAGACCCTTTTGTCCCGGCTGGATGCTACGTGGTCAGGAAAGGTAAGTGGTCCCCAGACTATTGAAACCAGAATCGAAGGGGATGACTACCTGTCAAGCTTTATCATGCTCAGGAAAATTCTCAACACCATGTCCGGCATTAAAGATATCCAGACCAGGGAACTCAGCTCGGACAATGCCGTTGTGGACATTATCTACCAAGGCAATGGCAGAAAACTTGCCGATGCGCTCATGGTACAGACCTTTGATTCTTTTAATTTAAATATTTCTGATGTCACGGACAAATCTTTGACCATCCGGTTCATACCGCAGAATGGCGTACAGCCCGTGGAAACCAAAGACATTGAGGGCGCTTTTATCTCTGAATAACGATCATGGTAAGAGGCCTTACTATAACGAATAATACAAAACAAACTCTAAAAATACCCAGCACCTGCTTTTTTATAAAAAATAAACACCTCAGCATAATTCATTGTTGACATGAAGCAGATATGGTGATAGTTATCTTTTTTCATAAAGGCGCGTAGCTCAGTTGGTAGAGCGCTACCTCGACACGGTAGAAGTCAGCAGTTCGAGCCTGCTCGTGCCTACCATAAAAATCAAGGGTTTACAGATTCTCTCTGTAAACCCTTTTTTGATTTTGTGACCGGTTTGTGACCGGTTGGAAAAATAGCCCCCTCAAGCCTCCCACAAGATATCTGACCACTTCAGGCACAAAAATTCACCTTCTCGTGCCCCGCTGAACTGGTGGGGGGTCGTTGTGTCAAGGGATTATTTTATACCAGGGAAACCTTATATTCCAAATCCCCCTTTCTCAGCATATCCTGAAGTGCAAGTCGAATCCAGGTTTTTTCGGGTTCGTTGATAATGCCTGCGATTTTTGCAGCCCGGGTAACAGAAGGTGTCTTGCGGCCCTTCTCTATGTCACACAGACTCTGCGGTGAAATCCCCAACATAGCAGCAAACTCCCGCTGGGATATTTCTTCACACTTCCTGTGGGACTCCAGGGCATTGCCAAAGGTCAAAGGCCCAAAATCCCTTTCCATTTCTTTTGTTCCATAATTTTCAGTAGTCATGTTTGTTCACCTCAATCACTTCAATGATAATTGTGTCGTCATGTTCGACATAAAAAGCTCTGTACGCCTTTGACAACCGGATGGACCGTTGCCCGGCCCTGTTCCCCCTCAATGGTTCGTCATGGTATCCAGGGACAACCCTTATCTCTTCAATCCCGAATGTTTCAACATCTATAATC
>JASFYZ010000307.1:0-13872 GCA_045046665.1 Desulfobacterium sp. | reverse complement strand
AACCTGCCTTAAAGGGGTAGAAAATATTGAAAATAGAATGCGAGCCTTAATAAGAGGGCATGTCAAATTCCATTGCGATCGCCAAAAAGAGGTATGGATCTCCGACAGTGAGCTCAGAGGGCTTACAGCAAATAATTTTAAAAGCTTTGTCGCCCAGCGGGATGCCTATGAAAAAATATTCCAGGACATGATTATTCAGGGAATGGACAAGGGATATTTTGCCGCCGGGGACGCCAAGGTGATTTCATATGCCATACTGACCATGTGCACGGCAGTGGCACACTGGTTCAACCCTAAAGGACGTCTGTCTGGAGACCAGATTTCCAATATATATGAAGAGCTTATTGTGACAAGACTGCTAAAAGAATCTCTCCCGCTGCATTCTTTTGAAAATTCTGTTTTGGAAGAATAGCCATGCAAAGAATTTAATTCTAATCCACCAAAAACCAATGGAGATGTACAATGAAAAAAGAAAAATGCACTGGAATTCAGCCCCTCCCCCCCAGGACCGGACATGTTCCCCAAGCACTTCTTATTTTGATGGTGCTGCTTATTGCTCTGTCCATGATAGTACCTCCCGTTTTTGCAGAAAAGTCTTACAAATGGAAAATCAGCCAGGGAATTGCCGAGGATCACCCCGCCTCTGCCCGCTGTAAACAATTCGCTCAGATTGTAGAAGAGAAATCCAAAGGTCACATAAAGCTCTCTTATTTTCCGGCAGGCGCGCTGGGGGACTGGTCCGAGCAGATTGAAGCCAACCGCATGGGAACCCTGGAAATAGGACTCAATGCGGGGTCCACTTCCTATGATCCCAAGACCAACCTCATGTTCATGCCCTATCTTTTCTCCTCCTGGGATGAAGCACGAGCTGCCATCGGATCAAAAGGATGGCTGACCCCCATATTTAACGACCTTTACTCCGGCATCGGCCTCAAGGTGCTGGGTATTTATTTAAATGCCTGGGACGGCATGGCCTATACCAGCCGGGTGAAAAAGCTGGTCAAAGTACCTTCCGATGCCAAGGGTATCAAGATGCGGGTTCCCCCCATCCGGATATTTGAAGTCTATATACCAACCCTCGGGTTTATTTCCACACCAGTGGCCTATTCAGAAACGTTTACAGCGCTTCAGACCGGAATAGTGGATGCACGATCTGCCTGCCCTGCGGTTGAAGCTTATGTTATGAGAGATGCTATAAATACATATGTGGCCACCCGAGATGCATTTGAATACTGGTTTTTAACAATGAATAAAGAACTCTGGGACTCTCTTTCTCCAGAAGACCAGGCCATCCTGACCGCCAGTGCAGATAAGGTCATGGCAGACCAGGCAGTGGCAGCAGAACAGGATGAAAAGGACTTTATGGATAAGTTGACAAAGGCTGGCGTCAAGGTTTATGAGGTTAGTGATCAGGAATGGAATATCTCGGCCAAAATCTGCAGGGAAAAGGCATGGCCGATTATCGAAAAAGAACTTCTTGGAACCGACCTTATGAATAAAATCACAAAATACGCAACCGTGATTCCCCAATAGGAAATTTCCTGTCCGGAAAGGGTTTCCTTTCCGGACCTGACCAAAGGGAGAAAAAATGTCCATGAAAACCGTTCAAAAAACACTCACGGCAATCGACAATGTCCTGAGCCATGGTTTTTCATTGTTTATTGTTCTGGGCGGTGCCCTCATGACTCTTACTGTGGTGCTTCAGGTGCTGTTACGCTATGTATTCAAGCAACCTCTTTTCGGCCTTGAAGAATTTTCCCGCCTGGTGGCCATATGGATTTATTTTTTTGGGGCTGTTTTAAGTACCAAATACGACAACCATGTGCAGGGGGACGTGGCAAATAAATATATTTCAAATGAACGTTCAAGGATTTCTCTGCGAGCCTTTGTATGGATAGTCTGCCTTGTTACCTGCCTTTTGTTCCTCTATCATTCCGGAAGCTATTCCTGGTGGGTCTACGGCACGGGAGAACGAACCACAGGCCTTTGGTGGCCAAGGGTTATCAGCGTTTGCAGCATGTTTTTCGGAGCTATTTTCATGACGCTTTACTGCCTGACAAACGTGGTCAAATATTTGACAAGCGCCTTAAATTATAAAAAAGATCCTTCAAGGAGCGCCCCATGATAATCGTATTTTCCATATTGCTGGTGGTTGTTGTGATGATGCTGATTGGCGTGCCCGTGGGATTTGCCTTTGGTCTTGGTGGGTTTGCCATCCTTTTTTTTTCCGGAATTGACCCGAGGTTTGCCATGCCGGCTGCCTTCAGATCCATTGAATCCTATACCCTCATGGCCCTGCCGCTGTTTATCCTTGCAGGCGGTCTCATCAGTGAATCCGGTATTTCCCGGCGATTATTGAATTTTACCATGTCCATTGTGGGCCGAACAAAGGGGGGACTTGGTGTGGTCTGTGTGGTCACCTGTACTATTTTCGGGGCCATTTCAGGCAGCGCATCCGGCGCCATTGCCGCCATCGGGTCCATCATGATTCCTGAAATGACAAAACAGGGATACCCCAGGGGGTATGCAACGGGTCTTGTGGCCACCTCCTCCATGCTGGCCCTGCTGATTCCCCCCAGTATTCCCATGATTGCGTTTGCCATGACCGCACAGATTTCCATTCTATCCGCTTTTTTAAGCACCTTGATTCCAGGTCTTTTGATGATGACAAGTTACAGCCTGATCAATCTTTACATGAGCCGTCGTATGGAAAATCTAATAGTGGCCCCAAAACAATCTTCAAAAGAAAAATTCAACGAAATCGGCCGGACGACAAAGCAGGCCACTTTTGCCCTGCTAATGCCGGTCCTGGTTCTGGGCGGTATTTACGGTGGCATTTTCACGCCCACGGAAGCGGCCGCCATATCTGCCATATATGCCGTGGTGGTTGGGCTGTTCATCTACCGGGCCATGTCATTTAAAGAATTATTTTTCACCACGAAAAATGCAATGATTACATCCGGCGCGATTATGATTTTGCTGTTTTTCATTTTAATGGTTTCCAGAATCATGGTGACACTCCAGGTGCCCCAGCACCTCACAGAAGCCATGTTCAGCATCACCACCAACAAATGGGGAGTCCTTCTGATGCTCAACATTATTTTGCTGCTCATGGGCATGCTGGTGGATGATGTGTCGGGAAACATCCTTTCAGCCGCTATCCTGCTTCCGGTTGCCCAGTCCGTTGGTATAGACCCGATTCATTTTGCCGCGATCTCGGTTACCAACCTTTCCCTGGGCAATGTGACGCCCCCCTGCGCCCCCATGCTTTACCTTGCCGGAATGGTCGGAGGCAACCTGCCCCTGAACGAATATGTTAAACCCGCTGGTGTTTTTATGATATTCGGGGCATTGCCTGTTATTCTTATGGTGACATACGTGCCTGGATTCGCATTATGTTTAGTTGATCTGTTTTTGAGATAATTTGAATTATTTGGAGATGACCATGAAAAATGAAACCGTATTGTACCACCAGCAGAAAGGTATCGGAATTATTACCCTTAACCGACCCCACCGCCTCAATGCCATTAATCTTGATCTGCTCAAAGGCTTTATGGAACAGCTTGACAGAGCAAGAAAGGATACCAACGCCCGGGTGGTTATCCTCACAGGAGAGGGAAAGGCTTTTTGTGCAGGTGAGGATCTAAAAGAGACCGCCTCCGGCAAAAGCCTGGAACAATGGATGGATGAAGCGGAAAGACTCCAGGAAGTCCAGCGGATGACCATGAAAATTGGCAAACCCATTATTGCGGCAATCCCGGGATATGCCCTGGGCGGAGGGTGTGAATTTGCCATGGGATGCGACATCCGGATTGCCTCTGAAAAGGCGGTGTTTGGGTTCCCTGAAACCACTGTGGGGATGACGGTGACCAATGCCGGCACAAAACTGTTACCCCACCTTGTGGGGTTGGGAAAGGCCAAGGAGTTGGTATTGACAGGCGATTTCATTGATGCCCACGAAGCCCAGAAAATCGGCCTTGTCAACAAGGTGGTGGCACCTGGAAATCTCATGGCCGAATCAATGGCCATGGCCGAAAAAATCGCCAGTCGTTCCCCCCTGGCCACCAGCCTGTCACGAACGGCTATTGATCATGGAATGGAATCCAGTTTTGATCAAATCATGGAGCTTGAGAAAAGTCATCTGCTCATCTGTGCTCAAAGCGGGACTGAATTTGTAGAAAAGCGGCTCAAGGAGATGAACAAAACCTGATCGATTTGTGTTTAAATACTTTGAGGCTTGATCATAACGTCGGCCACCTTGCGGCAAACTTTTAAAATTTAAAAACAAGTGCTGTTATTACGGTCGTTTGTGGTGGTTAGGAATCTATCTTCAGTATAGTGGCCCATCTTATGATCACCCCCCTACTTTGGTATACATGGGAGAAAAAATGGAACAGATGATGTTTAATCCGGATATGGAATCCATATCAGCACCAGACCAGGAAAAAATGGAGAAGAACCTTCTTCTCGACCAGATGGCGTATGTATACGGACACAGTAAGATGTACCAGGATAAATTTGCAGCGTCGGGCATTACAAAGGATAAAATCAAGGATGTGCAAGACCTTGCGCTGCTTCCTTTTACCACCAAACTGGAGTTGCGAAGTTCCCAGAAAAGACTGGCCCCGTTTGGTGACTTTCTGGCAGCCTCCTTTGAGAAAGTCAACCGGGTGCACCGTACATCCGGCACCACCGGCAGCTTTATCTATACCGCTTTGACGAAACAGGATTTGGACCTGACCCACAATTGCGGGGCCAGGGCATTCTGGGCAGCAGGACTTCGTCCCCATCACCGGGTCATTCATTGCCTGAATTACTGTATGTGGATGGGTGGATATACGGATCATGCCAACCTGGAAACAACCGGAGCCGCCGTTATTCCCTTCGGGGTTGGAAACGCCAAACAATTAATCCAGGTGATCAAAGATGCCGGGATCAATGCCATTTCGTCAACCCCGTCTTATCCCAAACACCTGGAAAAAGTCATCAAAGCTGAATTTGACATGGACCCCAGAGAACTTGGACTGGAACTGGGATTGTTCGGTGGAGAGCCAGGGCTTGATAATCCTGTATATCGCGAACGAATGGAATCCACATGGGGAATGAAAGCCCAGAACGCCAACTATGGAGTTTCAGATGTCCTGTGCAATTTTGCTTCTGTTTGTCTGGACAATTACAAACTTCATTTTTTGGGGCAGGGCGCATTGCTTGTCCAACTCATTGATCCGCTGACCCTGAAAGATATTCCGGTCACTCAGGGGGCTGTGGGTGAGATGATTCTTACCCACCTGAAAAAAGAAGCCCAGCCCTTGGTCAGGTACCGGACGTCAGATCTCATGGAAATTCTTGAAACAGGCCCGTGTGAGTGCGGCAGGACAGGGTTTCGGTTCAGAATTGTGGGCCGGGCGGATGACATGCTCCATGTCAAAGGCATCAATGTCTTTCCCAACGGCATTGCCATGGTTCTGGAGAATATTGTTCCCGACGTCACCGGCGAATTTCAGGTCGTCCTGGGTCACCCATCCCCCTATACCGAGCTTGATATTAAAGTGGAGTACGGGGAACACACCACACCGGACAAGATGGTTGCTTTGAAATCAAAGATTGAGACAAAAATTAAAGAGACCTTGAATTTTACACCGAGGGTCGAGCTGGTAGCCCCTGACTCAATAGCACGAACCAAAATGGGGAAAGCAAGACGGGTTATCCGAAATTATTGATATAACTGCCACGGGCAGAGCGTATTCTGCCCCCGGCCTGCCCACAACGAAGTAAATATTCGGCCAGCACCCCATATTTACCTATTTTGGCCTGCTCACATAGCATTAGTATGCTACGCAGTCGCAAATAGGCGAATATGGGACACTATCCAAACATTTACATTACCAACCCGAGTATTTATGCAACGAAGATAAAAATTCCAATCATTGCAGTCTGTTAGGCGTAATTTTTTTGTGCACCAGGTATGATTGGATTCTAAATGGAAAAAATATGTTCTGTTTCCCCGGCGGTGCTATGGTAATGTTCCCCACACTCGTGGGGATCAATTGTTTATTTGTTGCAAAAAAATGATTGCAACAGTTTTCTTTATGAGAAAATATAAAAAGTGACTTCTTTTATTTTAATATTAAAAACCTACTCGGCGCCTGGCTTCCCATGATTATCGGAGGCTCTCCCCCTTGGTAGCATGCTCTCGGTGGGGCTTATTCTCGGCATGGTTCTGACGCTGATTATTGTGCCGGTGATGTACTATCTCAGTGTGAAGGCAGGGGGCTTGATCATTATGTAATAATCAAGCTTTCTTTAAACGCTTTTTTTATGTCCTCTTTAGTTATTTCAAAATCATGACTTTTTAGTTTGCGTTTGTTTTTACTTTCAAATTCAGTATAGAATTCAAAGTCTTCATTGGTAATCGTATAAGGTCCTACTATGTCAATAATAAATTGTCTAAGCTCAAGTGTCGTTTTAAATCCAAGAATTTCGAGTAATTTATATCCTTTGTTAACCTCTTTATGATCTTTACTTATGTGCATTTCTACCATGCTACCCAGAAATAAGGCTGTGGCTTTTCCATGATATACACCATGATTATAGGTCAAGTGATAGCCAAAACCATGGGGTATTCCTGTTCCCGTATGGCTAATAACAATCCCTGCAAAAGTCGATGCGTGAATTAAATTTTCATGCATGTCTTTTGTAAAGTTTCCACTTTTAAGCGTGTTCATTGCATTAACAAAAAACTTAAGTCCTGACATCGCAATTTCATCACTATAACAATTACTCTTTTTAAGCAAAAATCCTTCTACCAAGTGACAAAGTGCATCAACTGCCGTTGAACGAATGATGCTATCAGGCATTGTCATATAATATCTTGTATCTAAAAAGGCAATGTGGGGAAAAATTTTGGGCATACATGATAATTTTTTTTGTGCTTTGTGGTCTGTTATTATTGAATAAGGTGTCGTTTCACTACCGGTTCCACTGGTTGTTGGAATAGCAATAATGGGTTTGCTTGACAATCCATCTGTGGAAATTAAATCCCTGGCATCTATTACAGGGTTTTCCAATAATACACCTATCATTTTACTTGCATCCAACGGCGATCCACCACCAATGCCAACAATAAAATCTATATCACTATCTCTAAATTCATCCTTTGCTTTTTGTAGGATTTTAAAAGTGGGATTTTCCATTATCTCATCAAAAACAAACGCTTTGATCTCCATCTCTTTAAAAACTTCAAGCAGATCTGAAAGTGCTCCACTTTTCCTTGCAGAGGATCTTCCTGTGACAATCAAACATTTTTTACCAAACGATTTGAATTCGTCTTTATATGTAAATAAGCATTTTTCTTCAAAAATAATTTTTGTGGGCATATAAAAAAAGTTCATATATTTATCTCCTTTTGGACTTGATTAAAACTCCGGCCACAGAAATACGTGGTCCGTTTGCCCTGCCTGCAGGGAAAGTTTTTGAAAAGATATCTGACATCCTTGTTTTGAAATTGCCCTTGCGGCCTCCCCATCACTTTGTTGAAACTAAAATCGGTATTCAAGTTCAAAAAAGAGTCGGTCATTGTCACCAATGTTTTGAAAGGCCACAGCGTCCCCTGATTGATAAAACACAACACCGCCCTTTACCATGACATTATCCCTTACATCGTATTCCACCTGGTATCTTTCAAAGGCCCCATCCTCTCCGGATACCCCATATAAAGAGCAAAGTACTGTCAGGTGAAGGGTGTCGTGCATGAAGTCCCGGTTCACCCGCAGGGCCGACTGAAAAAGATTTTGCATCTGACCATCGGGGAACGTTTCCAAGCGGGGGTCAAAATTAAACAAATGGCGATTGGCAAGCTCAATGGAGATGCTCATTTCTGTAAAACCGCTGTATTCCATGGCTATGAGAAAATCAAACCGAGAATAATCTTTATCCGGCACAGCGTAAAAGTTAAGACCATGCAACAAAGCAGCTTCTGTTTTAAGAAGCCAGTTGCCAAGGGCGATATCTGCACTGATGCCCCCCATTTTTATCCGGCTGTATCTGCGGACGGGTCCACTGGTTTCTGTGGCATCAACATGGGCCTGGTTATCATACACGTAAGCTGAGTAAATGGAGAGATCCCAACCACTGAAAACCCCATTGATGGCTGCCGCAAACTGTTGATTGCCCAAGCTCATGGAGGGTTCATCTTCTGGTGGAGCCGGTGCGGTCCCAGGATAAAATTCACCGTTGTAAACAGGGGTTTTGTTAAATCTGGGTTCATGGATCACCATGGTGCTGATGTTCCAGTTACCGGTGTAAAAATCCAACTTTGACATGGCCACGGGCAGTCGCAGATCACGGATGTCCAGCATACCCGGTTGGCGCCCATCCAGGGGGTTCAGGATATCTGTGATGCGAATATTATCTGATTTGCCCCACACCACAATTTGTCGTCCTGTTTTAAAATCAAGATGATCCCCCAGGGCCGTCTGTATCCAGGCTTCAGTGATCTCCAGCTCCTGTTCATACTCATTCAGCATTTTATGGGTGTAGTCCGATCGGTCTCCCAATGAATAGGCCGCATCGTAAAACCCCCGGGTGCCGACCCTTGCCTGCCAAGTGTCAAAGGTGATATCCCCTATAAGCTCCCCCCGGGTTCTGAGCATGGATAGCCCCCGGTAATCAGGGGTGTTTTTGGGGGGGGATTTGTGGGCAAAACCCACCGCCGCCTGGAGGCTGAGACTGCCTTGTAGTTCCAGCCAACTGGGAAGCAACGGGGGGGGGATGTCCTCTTTTTCCTGCTGCCCGGGCGTGTCATCAAATCCTCCAAGGAGCTGATCCAGCTCTCCTGTCTCCTCAACAACGGCTGCTTCATCATCAAATCCTGTGAGCAGATCCGCCATCTCATCTCCATGGCAAATAGGTGTTCCCAGGCATGTCATCCAGATTAAGAGCAATAGCGTTATAATTCGCATAGTCACCTTGGGTGTTCGTTCTATGTGTTTTTATATGAAAAAGCAGATACTGGATTTTGGGTTCTGGGTTCTGGGTACTGGATTTGGCGTACTTTACTTTTTCAAATTTCGTTGTGGCTGGTGGCTACAGCCATGTGGGTTTATATGAAAATGAAGTGTCCAAGTACCCTCAGCAGAGCCCCCCCCCGATGGGTAATAGGAACCGGCCAATTGGGCCGTTTACGGTCCCGGGCCGGGCCCATTGCCCGTCGGGGGGGGCGGCATAATGCCATTTTCAATATTCGTTGTATCCGTCAGGACATGTGGGTTATAACCCCTTTTCCAATTGACGAATGGAAAAATACGCTTCATCAAGAGGAGTATTAAACTTAACGTTATTCCATTTGAGAATGGTCCGATGGGTGGTCCGCTTGCTGACAGTGGTCTTCATCCAGCGCTCCGTGGCTACCCAGATGCCGTCGATTTGCTCTATTTTCTTTGATTCCATATATTTGATCTTTTTACCCTCGTTTAACAGGTGGATGGCCCGGGCAACCAGGAAGATATCCTGGCGCACAAAGAGGATGGACTTTTTATAGCCATAGCGATTCTCCACAGCCTTTGATGCGGGAAGGGCCTGGATGAGCCAGACCTTGTCACCGTTGATGGCATCTTCTTTTAAAAGCGTATAGGTCCACTCATCAAGCACCCGGTCCGTCATGTCTGCATAGGAAAAGTCAGACCCCATGAAGGATGAGGATTTATCCGAGGTGGCAATGCGCTTGGTTTTGTGCAGATCCGGAAGATAGAGCCACTGATCATCATCCTTTTCTCCGGCATAATAATCAACGGTGAGAAACCCGGTATCCTTTACATCCGCTGGGGCAAGGAAAAATTGAAGTTTAAGGGTGTCCACCCCCTTGTCCTTGGTGAATATTTTCATTTCCCGCCGGCGCTCATGGTTATTTTTATCAATGAGGAGCATATCCACATCGGCGGTCATGTTGTCTCCGTCGTCCCTGGCATCCACCTTTTCCATGATGGATCGTGCCGAATCTTTAGCCATGGTAGGGGAGGGGGCAGCGGCAAGAATGGTCCCCACCAGGAGAAGTAGCATGGCGTATCTCATTAGAGATGGAAAATACCCCGGCACATCTTGCCTGGGATTGTTGGAAAAAGAGGGCATCTTTGAAAATGGAAATATTAATTTCATGGTCATGGGATCTCCTTTAAAATTTGGGGCTTGGGCGTAACCCAGCCAACTGTATAAGTACATTAATGCAATAATTTCTTCCCAATAAAAAGCAGAAATTATTTCAAAGGTACTAATACCGAAGTTTTTTTGGAATCTTTTTCCCGGATAACCAGGTTCATGAGGGCCGGGGCCACAAAGAGATCCCCGGCCAGGGCCAAAAGAATGGCCAACCCCGTCATTACCCCAAAGAAAAAGACATTATTCATGGACGCAAACATAAAGATAAAAAAGCCCGCGGAAAGTACGATACTGGTGGTGAGCATGGCCCGTCCGGCCGTGTGCAGGGTATGCGTCACCGCGTCTTTTACGCTGCCTGTTTTATTGAAATATTGTTTGAAATGGTACATGAAATGCACCGTGTCATCCACAGCCAGGCCCATGGCAATGGAGGCAATGAGCATGGTGAACATATCAAGGGGGATGTCAAGCCAGCCCATGATTCCCAGCACCACCAGAATGGGCCCCAGATTGGGGATCATGCTGATTAAACCCAATCGCAGCTCCCCGATGAGCAAAATCATCATCAGGGTGATCACCCCCATGGCAATGAGGTAACTCTGGGCTGCGGCATGGATGGCCGCATGGAGTATCCGCCCGAAAAGGGCCATGATGCCCGTAATCTGCACGGACATGGGCACGCCTCCTTGGAGTTGACGATCCTTGAAAACAGCGTTAAATTGATCGTTCATGTCCTCCATAAAGGGCACATAGGCAAGCGCATCCCGCCAGGGAACCTTTAAGGTGATCCGGGTCAGGCGAAACTGTGAATCCACCACATCTTCCAGGTCGTCGGAACCAGAATTTTCAAAGAGCAGGAGCTCCTGGGGAATAAGTTTTCCATTGTCAGGGATTTTATAGAAAGTAGGATCATTGCCATGCAGGGCCTGGTGGATCTCTTTTAATATGGTGGTCACCGAGATCACCTTGCCCACAAACAGCCCATTGACATCATACTGCTCAAGTTCTCCTGCCAGTTTGTCCAGATCTTTTAAAAATTGTTGATCATACACACCGTTTTCTTTGCCCGTGTCCACAACAACCTCAAGGACCACGCTTCCCTTGAGCTTTGCATCAATCAATTCGGTGTCTTTTCGAACATCCAGCTCTGACGGCAGCCAGTTTAAAAGGTTGTGGGAAAAGCGCAACTGCACAACCCCGGAGATACCAACAAGAATAAGGATGACGGTCACGGTAACAATGAATTTACTTTTTTTCATGGAAATTTCGATGATCCAGTCAATCAGTCGATCCATTCTGGATGGTTGGCTGTGATGCGTCTCTTTTTTCTCTTTCAGGGGAATCAACGACAGGAGCGCCGGCAGCAACATCAGGGTATAACCCAGGGAATAAAGTACCCCCAGGGCTGAAAAAATACCCAGATCACCAATGGGAGCCACCTTGGCTGTACTGAATGAGGCAAGACCCGCAGCCGTGGTCAGGGACGTCATGACAATGGCAAGACCCGAGTGGGCATAGCTTACCTTGATGGCCGCATCTTTGTCTGTGCCTTTCCTGAGTTCTTGAAACACAAGGGAGAGGACATGGACGCTGGCCCCCACCCCCACCGCAAGCAAAAAAGAGGGGAGAATAATGGTGGGGGTTTTAAATTCAATGGAAAAAAGGGCCATGGTGCCCAGGGTGGAGATGAGGGAAAAGGCCACCACCACAAGGGGCAATACCACCCCACTTAACCGTCTAAACATTAAAAAGAGACAGAGGGAGATGATCAGGACCGCAAGGCGGAGAAATTGTTTCATGTCCTTCATCATAAATTGTTTTACGACGTGGGTTACCACCGGCGTTCCAGCCAGGTGAAGTTCAAAATCCTTGTCGTTAAAGCGCTGGATGAGCACCCTTGTTTTGGTGACCATCTCTCCGTTTTCTTTGTCGGTGATGTATTCCAAGGGGGCAGTGTCACCATCTCCTGCATCGGGTTCATCAAACCCTGACAACAGATCCATTTCATTGCCGGTGTCACTGTAAACAAGGCTCTCCACCACCATGGCAGTGAAGGTACCATCCACGGAGATGAGCTGGTTACGGTACAAGGGGTTTTCCATGACCCTTTTTCTCAACGCCATGAAGGCCTTTGCATCTTCTGGGAATTTTGCCAGCAGATCGTCCACCAGAAGGGTATCTTCCTCTCCCCTGGTACTTCTGGCATTGACCATGGAGGTAATCTCCTTAACGTGGGGGATCTCTTGTTCCACGGCCTCGTGCAATGCCTTGAGCCGGGTGAGAAAGACGTCTGAAAAGATATCTTTGCTATGAATGACAATGGCCATCATATCGTCCCGGCCAAACTGATGCCGGAACTCATTGTAGATGCCCAGGATGGGATCATTCTCTCGCAAAAGTCCCTCATTGGAGGTGTTAATGGTCAAAAATCGTATCTGGGATCCCAGAATCACTGTGAAAATAATTATCATAATTATCACTGGCAGTCGGAATCGAATCACTAACTCTGCCATACGGTTAAAAAAATGTTCCGAGGTTTTTCCGGAAGGGCTCATATCTTCTCCTGGTTATTTTTTATGTTACTTTGTTGTATTCATTAAGGCGTATGTTGGATTCCAGGGGCTTTTGCAAAAGCTGGGGAGTCGTCTGGCCTGACTCAACATGGGTCTTGGTTTAACCCATTTATTCCATTTAGAAATATGGTTGCGATGAGATCTGGATATTCAGCAAAAAAGGCGTCTCCATACCCCGGTGGTTGAACTTTGTCCAGAATGGGGGCAAAGAGAAAGCGTGACGTCATCATGCTTATGAGAAGTGGGCCAATGGCTGCAGGAGAGATTTTTTTGCCGCTTCTGACAGCCAGAGGCATACAGATACCTTGCTCTATGATGGCCATGGCTTTTTTTCCCCATTGGGATTTGTGCTCGGTGATATCAGGATCATCATGGGGCAATTCCGCCAGGGTGACGATCATATACTCCCGGTTGCTGGAAATATATGCCACGGCTCGGTGGATAAATGTACGGATCTTTTCCTCAAAGGGGACGTCCCGACATAGCTCTTTTTCCAGGATCTCCAGATAACCGGAAAAAAAGGTATCCAGGATGACCATGAGCAGCTTTTTCTTGCCACCGAAAAAATAATTGACCATGGCCAGATTTACCTCTGCCTTTTCGGCCAACTCCCGCAATCCAATACTGGCGTATCCCCTTTTGGCAAATAGAACCACTGCTGTTTTTATTATACGATCCCGGGATTCGGGCGCATTCTTTTTTCCCATTGTGTCTCCGATAGTATTGATTAAACATTTGTTTAATTTTTTTTAGCATTATAGAATGGTGCTGTCAATGGATTGTTTAAACGTTTGTTTAATTCAGTCGTCAATACTTCTAAAGCTAATGTTTCACCATACTGAAAATTGCAGCACAAAAGGTGAAACTTTAGTTTTTAAATAACCTTGATTAAATGTTAGCGTGTAGGCTTCTACCAATTAAGCATTGAAATTGTATAAAAACATTGAGGGACTGATTTTAGCATGATACTCTCCGACGTCTATTAGCAATAATTTGATAGTATAGGAATTTGTATTCTTTAATACAAACTATATGTCATGCAATTATGCGCTAAAATAAAATATTGAGCCAAACAGAAGCCCGCCCAAAGGGCGCTAATTTAAATAATATGCGGTTAAAAAAACAAAAATTAATCTAAAGCCCACAT
>JASFYZ010000306.1:0-7234 GCA_045046665.1 Desulfobacterium sp. | reverse complement strand
GTGGACCAGGTGGGATTGGCCTTGACCCCGCCGAAAATAAAGCCCACATAGCCGTGGAGAAATGCCGCCACTGGGATGCCAAGCCCCACCAGAATTTTAATGATCCGGTCATCCAGGGCCATGGCCCGGGGGGAAAGATCATCGCAGTCAAAGGTGAGAAGTCGGTAAATCAGTTTCATCATGCCCCGGGAGCGCTGTTTGAGTGTTACCAGATCTGCCCGGTAAACAAAGAGCACAATGAACCCCAATACCCCCATGGAGACTGCATAGATATAACCGAACCCGGCCATGGCTGAACTGGGGCTGGGGGTGAGCAGCATATTTAAATTACGTTCCGGTCGTCCCAGATGCAGCAGCAAAGGGAGGGTGGCACAGCACAGAAAGGCCAGGGCAAAGAGCAAAGAAAACCGGGCCACAGGTTTCAGGCTTTTGACGTCAAAAAGATAGTAAAGGGCCGCAATGATAAAGGCACCGTCCACAAGCCCTGTGATGTACGGGTAAAGGACAATCATCATGCTCCAGTGCACATGGAGATCATTGGGCAGAACAAAATTGGACAGCAGCATGGCTGAACTTTCATGGAATCCACTCATTTAGATCACCTCCAGTCGTGCGCCCAGGTAGTAAAGGGCAGGCCAGGTTCCCATGGATTCCTTGAGCACGGTGAGCACCCCGGGACCTTTGAGAATTTTATAGACTTCTGATGTTTCATCTTTGAGGCTGCCGAATTTTCTGGCACCGGTGGGACAGACTTCCACGCAGGCGGGTAAAAGCCCCTTTCTCACCCGATGGTAACACCAGGTACATTTTTCTGCGGTGTGGGTGATGGGATTGAGAAATCGCGAGGAATAGGGACAGGCCTGGATGCAGTATCCACAGCCCACACAGCGGTCACTGTCCATGAGTACAAATCCATCCGGGGTGGTGAAGGTGGCTCCCACCGGGCACACTTGGACGCAGGGGGCTTCCTTGCACATACTGCAAAGTTTTGGAACAAAAAAGGTGTCCCTCACCTGGACATCAATGTCCGTTCTGGGTTTCTGGTAGCCGTCAAGTCCGCCATTGGGGCAGTCCACATACACCTGATCGTCGAAATCCTTGATATAACGTTCCACCCAGGTGCGGTAATTCCCGTCGGGTACGTTGTACTCTCGTTTGTCCGCCACACAGCAGGAGCCGCATCCGATGCACTGGGTGATATCCACGATAAAGGCGAATTTATGTTCATGGATGTCATATTCTTCGCCCCGGATACCGGGAATTTGTTCAGGGATGTCGGGTATTGTTGAAGGCTGCAGCATGTCAAGGGCATCTCCGCCCCCCATGGGATAGATCAGAAGCAATGACCCTGTCACACTGCCCGTGAGTACTCTTTTAATAAATGCCCTGCGATCCAGTTGTGGCGGTGCCTGTTCAATTTTCATGATTCCGACTCCGTTATTCCTGTTATCTGTTTCGCCCGGTTGATGTATTTAAGCGGGGCATGCACATGGTGGCACTGGTTACAGGTGTGGGTGATTTTTACTTTTTGGGATTCAAGGTGTTCGGGCATGGCAACGGTCTTAATCACCGCTTGGGATCGGGCCTTTATTTCGGTGTTGTGACAGCGAAGGCACAGGGTGGTGATTTCGGTATCTTTTTTCACCGGCAGGGTGCCAATCTTTTTACCGTTGTTGACATGGTCGGCATAGGTGCCGTGGCAGAATTCGCAGGAGATGGTTTGGTGGCGACCCTTGAGATGAATGGCCGCTTCATAGGGGTGACATTTTAGGCAGGAGGTGTTGGTACCATGGCGGATGGGCCGCAGGACCTCATCATCAATGGCATCGGCCCGGTAATGGCCGTAGGTTCCAAAGGAATCGGGAGTGAGTTGGGCCTTTACCACAAACCCCACTCCGGTGGCAATCCCGATAATGACCACCGTGATGATCAGTCGAAATTCATAGTTGGAAAACATTAATTTTCCCTCCTGTACTGAGGCTATTGCCAGAAAAAAACCACTGGGATGCGTAGGATTGTATTCGTATTCAAGGCGGTGTTTTGATTGGCATTGCGCCTCTCCACTGCCATGTGTTTTTTATACTTTCACGTCCGTGGGGGTGCGTCAAGGAATAACCTGGGGTGTAAGGAAAAAAAAAGGCGGAAAGAGCCTCAGCTCCTCCGCCTTTAAAATACTTATAATGTGATCCCTTGGAAAATCATGATCGCACTGTCATGCAAGGTTTTTTGTGGTTATTTCCCCAGCATCATGGCCGCAATGTCTTCGTCCACATCCCCAATGGGTTTGATATCAAAATTTTCCACCAGTACGTTGAGGACGGTGGGGGAGACAAAGGCGGGAAGTGTTGGCCCAAGTCGGATACCTTTAATACCCAGGGAGAGCAGAGCCAAAAGAACCGCCACGGCCTTTTGCTCATACCATCCAATGTCATAGGAGATGGGCAGATCATTGATATCTTCCAGCTCAAAAACTTCTTTGAGTTTCAGGGCAATGACAGCCAGGGAATAAGAGTCGTTGCACTGACCCGCATCAAGGACTCTGGGAATACCGCCGATGTCACCGAGGTTGAGCTTGTTATACCGATATTTGGCACAGCCAGCGGTGAGAATGATGGTGTCTGCGGGTAGTTTTTCCGCCACTTCCGTGAAATAACCGCGTCCTTTCTGCCTGCCGTCACAGCCTGCCATGACAATGAATCGTTTGATGGCCCCTGATTTTACAGCATCCACCACCTTGTCTGCCAGGGCAATCACCTGGTTATGGGCAAATCCGCCCACGATGGTGCCGGTTTCAATCTCTGTGGGGGGAGCACATTTTTTGGCTGCATCAATGACTGCGGAAAAATCCTTGGTTTTTCCATCGGCACGGTCTGCCACATGGGTTAATTCCGGATACCCCACCACGCCGGTGGTGAAGATGCGATCCTGGTATGTGTTTTTCTTTTTAATGGGAATGATGCAGTTGGTGGTCATGAGGATGGCACCGTTGAAGGTCTCAAATTCCTCGTTCTGTTTCCACCAGGAACCGCCGTAATTGCCCTTGAGATGCTCGTATTTCTTGAAGGCAGGATAATAATTGGCTGGCAGCATTTCACCATGGGTGTAGACATCCACCCCTGTGCCTTCAGTCTGTTTTAACAGCTCTTCCATGTCTTTTAAATCATGGCCGCTGATAAGGACACCCGGTTTGTCCCCCACACCGATGCTGACTTCGGAAATCTCTGGATTGCCATAGGCCGTGGTGTTGGCCTGGTCCAGGGCCGCCATGGTGGTAACAGAACACTCTCCAGCCTTCATCACCATACCCACCATCTCATCCACGGAGAGATCCTGTGTGGTGGAGACCAATGCTTTTAAGAAAAAATCATAAATTTCATCTTTTTCCACACCCAGTATGGCGGCATGGTCGGCATAGGCGGCAATGCCTTTAAGGCCGATGATCAAAAGCTCCCGCAGGGATCGGACATCTTCGTTCTCCGTGGCCAGTACGCCGACGGTTTTGGCCTTTGCCTGGTAATCGGCTACATTATCACAGAACCAGGTGGCGGATTCATGCAGGGTGTCTTGGGTGGTGTCATCAAGGGTTGCCAAAAGTTCCTTTTTGCATGCCAGGGACTGGTCTACCCATGAAACAAGGCTGTCATCGTCAAAGTTGGCATTGGTGATGGTGGTGAAAAGCGCTTTGGAAATAAAAAGGCCCACTTCATTGCCCACACTTTTTCCATTGGTTTTTAGTGCTTCAGCAATAACTGCAATGCCCTTGAGGTTAAAAACCAACAGATCCTGGAGGTTGGAGGTCTCTTCTTCTTTGCCACACATACCTTTTACGGTGCATCCGGTATTTTTTGCAGTTTCCTGACATTGAAAACAAAACATGGTCGGTCTCCTTTGCTTGGGTTATCGTGCCTTATTTTTTACTTTGCGCTGACCATCACTATAAACAGCTAATGGGAAAAAAAACTTGATCTGGATCAAGTTTACATTATTTTTTTGGGGCAGAATGAATGCATATTGTGTTTCAGGGTGTGGTGGACTTTTTTGTTACTTGATTGTGGAGTATAAATTGTTAGCCTTAATATTGCAAGCTGCTTTGCCACAACACAGTCATTTAAATTGTGGTGTCAGCGAATATTAAGGTCTACTCAAGACCCGAGAGAAGATGGAATGGAAGACTTGCCACCATGCTTTTTCTTGATTTTTTCTATCTAAACCGATAAAATGTCATAGACGATCGACATGGAATGAGTCCGAAATAACATACTCATTTGAAAATTGGGCAACACTATCCTTTAACGGTAGCGTGCTCTGAAATGGGCAAGCTATTTAAGACTCATTCCTCGTCGATATGAAGCGTTTTTATAAGAACAACCTGGTAAAGCAAGAGGGCTTTTCAAGTTTTGTTGTGGCTGGACCTAAGTCCATCTGTGGCGGTTATATCCAAAGAAAAGATTTGTCATTATTAAAAATAAAGAAACAAACCGGAGAAAAAATGGAAATTTATCAGGGCATTATTCTTGGCATTCTACAGGGACTCACCGAATTTCTACCCGTGAGCAGCTCCGGTCACCTGGCATTGGGGCAATCTTTTTTTGGCATCACAGAGCCTACACTGTTTTTTGATGTAAGCCTTCACATGGGAACATTGTTGGCCGTTGGAGTTGTGTTTTTCCAGGACATCAAACGCATGGTTATGGCCCTGTTGGGGCTGGTCAAACAGATCTTCTCCGGAAAAGAAGCCCTTGAAACTTTGAAAAAAGATGAAGATATTCGATTTGTATTTTTAATCATTGCCGCCTCCATTCCCACGGCGCTCCTGGGATTGGCATTTAAACCATACGTTCATACATTGTTTTCATCGGTATCCTTTGTGGGATGTATGCTGCTGATTACCGGTACCTTTTTATGGATGACCCGTCATGCGTCTCCAAGAGGGAATGGTGTTATGGAGTTCAGCGTCAAACAGGCGTTGTGGGTGGGGCTGTGCCAGGGATTGGCGGTTCTTCCGGGTATTTCCCGGTCAGGATCAACCATCTCAGCAGGGCTTTTTTTCGGCGTTGATCGGGAAACTGCTGCCAGGTTTTCGTTTCTGCTTTCCATTCCAGCCATTTTGGGGGCGGAGATCTTAAGCATTAAGGATTTTATGGAACAGGGGGCTTCCATTAATGTGGGTGCCACCCTTTGTGGAACACTCATCTCCTTTGTGGTGGGATATGCGGCCCTGATACTTTTGCTGCGCATTGTTCGGAATGGGCGATTGCACCTTTTTGCCCCCTATTGCTGGGTACTGGGAACCGTTGCCATCATTGCGGGACATCTTGTTTGACATCGTCAACACCCCCTGGGATAAAGACTCAGGGTTTTTTTGTCGGTTTTTTATAATTACCAGGGGCTGACCGATATTCTGACCTGGCTTCGGCCTCGGCCCCACAAAAATTTAAAATTCATCTTGGTTTACCCACAACATGGGTCAGAAATAGGGCAGAAATAAATTCTGCCCCTACGTTCTTAGACCTTGTATTGCACCTTGGTTTGCCCATAATAAAAATTGAGATGGTTAAATTTTGCAAAGATGATATACAAGCCTAATTTTTATACATAAAGTTAAGGATTTAAAACGATTTTAAGGAGGCTGCATGAATTCGGGAATTTTTAGGGAATATGACATAAGAGGTGTGGCGGGTCAGGATTTCAATGACGATGATGTAGTTAACATCGGAAGGGCCTATGGAACGCTTTTAAATCAGCATGGAAATAAAAAAGTGACGGTGGGCAGAGATTGCCGGGTGACCAGTGACGACTATTCCCGTTTCTTTATTCAGGGGGTTCTGTCCACGGGGTGCGATGTCATTGACATTGGGATCTGCCCCACGCCGGTGCTCTATTTTTCCATTCATCATTGTAAAACCCAGGGGGGGGCCATGATCACGGCCAGCCATAACCCGCCTGAGTACAATGGCTTTAAGTTGATGAACGGGTTTGATTCCATCCATAGTCAGGGCCTCCAGGATGTACGCAAAATTATTGAAAGCGGTGATTTTGTGGAAGGCAAGGGCACCCTTGATCAAGTGGATGTCCTGACACCCTATAAAGCATACCTTGAAGAGAATGTTTCCATTGATAAAAAAATACGCATCGGCATTGACTCGGGCAATGGTACTGGTGGGGTAACAGCCCTTCCGGTGTTAAAGTCTCTGGGATGTGAGGTCCACGAGTTGTATTGCGATATGGATGGGACTTTTCCTAACCATGAAGCTGACCCCACAGTTAAGAAAAATATGCTGGAACTCATTGATCTGGTCAAGGAGAAAAAGCTTGATCTGGGTGTGGGATATGATGGGGATGCTGACCGCATTGGTGTGGTGGATGAGAACGGGGAGATTATTTATGGGGATCAACTCATGGTGATTTTTGCCCGGGAAATTCTCACCCGGAAACCCGGTGCCACCTTTATTTCCGAAGTGAAATGCTCCATGACCATGTACAATGATATAGAAAAACATGGGGGCCGTGCCATCATGTGGCGCACGGGCCATTCTTTAATCAAGAAAAAGATGAAGGAAGAAAATGCGGCCCTGGCCGGGGAGATGAGCGGACATATTTTTTTCAGTGACCGTTTCCTGGGATTTGATGATGCATTATACGCCACATTGCGTCTTCTGGAAATCATGGTGAACTCTGGTAAAACGGTTTCTCAGCTCATTGAAGACCTGCCAAAGACCTTTACCACGCCTGAAATTCGGGTAGAATGTGCCGATGATATCAAGTTTGGCGTGGTGCAGCGGATCACTGATTTGTTCAAAAAAGAGTATGATGTCATTGATATTGACGGCATGCGTGCCCTTTTTGAGGGGGGATGGGGTCTTGTGCGGGCCTCCAACACTCAGCCAGCGTTGGTGCTTCGGTTTGAAGCGGATACTTCTGAGCGCCTGGATGAAATTCGAAATAAAGTTGAAACCGAGCTTGAAAAAATAATTGCAGGATAAAAAATGGATAGCACTGACGAGTACCTGTTTTTGATCTGAGTTTTTGTATTATTATTATGGTGGTTTAGCTTGATGGTGGTTTAGCTTGTCGGTATGAATCATTGGATTGGATTGGATTGGATTGGATTAGCATAGTATAGTGCCGCCCCCGACGGCTGCCCTGACCGGAACGGGAACGTCGGGGGGTATTTTTGCCCTTTTAGGCTAAACCACAGAAACTGCGGGCAAGTGTGTCCTCAAACAGAGTCTGT
>JASFYZ010000305.1:0-6269 GCA_045046665.1 Desulfobacterium sp. | reverse complement strand
CGGGGTGGAGCAGTCTGGTAGCTCGTCGGGCTCATAACCCGAAGGTCAGAGGTTCGAATCCTCTCCCCGCTACCATATATAGAAATTTAAAAGGGTGACCTGACCAGGTCACCCTTTTTTGTTTGGTGCTCATCCAATGGTTATTTATTTGAAACTTGTGACCTCCCCAACAAAAGAATTAACAAGCATGTGTCACATCCACCAGCGCACGAGGGTCCCCATTGGGAAGGCAATATCGTCTCACATTCACATCAAAGCGATTTAAATCCACTTCACCTGCCTCTTCCCCGGATAAATTACCCTTCATGGCAATAATTTTTCCCTGGTCTGACAAAAAGGGTGCTGATAGATCCACAAATTTCCCCAATGCCGTAAAGGCCCGGGAAACAACCATATCAAAATGCCCGGCAAATTTCTCATCCCTTGCCAGATCCTCCACCCGGGAATGAACAGCAATGGCATGGGACAAGCCTTTCATGCGCACCACATGGTTTAAAAAGCTGACTTTTTTCCGGGAGGCATCCACCATCACAACATGGACATCCGGACGACATATTTTCAAAGGGATTCCAGGAAACCCACCCCCGGAACCCAGATCCACCACTGTGGCATCCCCAGGCACCCAGGGTACCAGGGCAATGGAGTCCACAAAATGCTTCACCGCCATCTCAACTGGATCGGTGATGGCCGTAATATTAAATTTTTTATTCCAGGTAATTAATTCAGCAGCATGGAAGGCCATGGCATCCAACTGGGCAGAATCCAGGGTTACCCCCATTTGCTTTGCCCCGCTGGCAATGATGGACTTCCAGTGGTCATCAAACTCATCCTTTATCATAATACACAAAACTCCATTCCATAAGACCCTCAGCAAATTAAAAATCGGGGTTAGTCATAACATCGGTCAGCCATCATAATTGGTGGGCCAATGGGATCAGACTTGTGCTATTGGCGTTATCGACCACAGCCTGTGCAAACGCCCAAACCACAAATAATGTCAATAACGCAAGCCTGACCCCCATCGCTACAATTTTATATTGACTTTTAACACCAATGCAATTAAAATAACAAAATTTTTTATTATATGCTTTCAATGCCTACAACGCTGATAATAGCAAAGCAATTTTCATTTTTCAATATTAAAACATTTAGAAAACACAAACACTTTTCATCGGATTCCCCTGATACGGATAATGGTGATAGCTGAATTGTGTATTAATTTCAGTTAAAGGATTTTTTGATCATGCTTAAGGACTTAAAAAGAGTAAGGAATATCGGAATCAGTGCCCACATTGATTCAGGTAAAACAACGCTTACAGAAAGAATTTTATTTTATACCGATAAAATACATCAGATCCACGAGGTAAGAGGCAAAGATGGTGCTGGCGCGGTCATGGATTCCATGGAGCTGGAAAAAGAAAGAGGCATCACCATTGCTTCTGCTGCCACCCATTGTGAGTGGAGGGGAAATGACGTCAATATCATTGACACCCCCGGCCATGTTGATTTCACCGTAGAGGTGGAGCGCTCTCTCAGGGTTCTTGACGGTGTGGTTCTCATTCTCTGCTCGGTCTCCGGCGTTCAATCCCAGTCCATCACCGTTGACCAGCAGATGAAACGATATGAGGTCCCCTGTATTGCATTTATAAACAAGTGTGACAGAAGCGGTGCCAATCCTTACCGGGTGACGACTCAGCTTCGGGAAAAACTGGGACACAATCCAGTATTAATGCAGATTCCCATCGGCCTTGAAGATCGCCTGGAAGGGGTTGTGGATCTCATCACCATGCAGGCCTATTATTTTGAAGGTGATAATGGTGAAGATGTAGTGGTCAAAGAGATCCCCGCTGATTTAAAGGATGAGGCGGAAGAGAAACGGGAAATCATGATTGATGCCGCGTCCATGTATTCCGATGATCTCACCAACGCCATTCTGGAAGAAAAAGAGATCACAGAAGAACTCCTTGTAAGCGCCATCCGAACGGGTACCATTTCCCGCAAGATGACCCCTGTATTCATGGGCTCCGCTTACAAGAACACCGCCGTTCAACCCCTTCTGGATGCCGTCCTGAAATTTTTACCCGCCCCCATTGACATTGAAAATGAAGCCATTGATCTGGACAATAACGAAGAGACCGTTACTCTAACCAGTGAGTTTGACAAGCCCACGGTGGCCCTTGGCTTTAAGCTGGAAGACGGTCAGTACGGCCAGCTCACCTATATTCGTGTGTACCAAGGCAGCCTTAAAAAAGGCGATACCATCGTCAACTCCAGGGATGGAAAAAAAGTAAAGGTGGGTCGCCTCATCCGCATGCACTCCTCTGAAATGGAGGATATTACTGAAATCCCCGCAGGCCACATCGGTGCCATGTTCGGTGTTGACTGCGCATCTGGTGACACATTTGTCAGCCCAAGCATCAACTATGCCATGATCTCCATGCACATCATGGAACCTGTTATTTCCCTGTCTTTGGCACCTGTGGATAACAAATCTCAAATCAACATGTCCAAGGCCCTCAACCGTTTCACCAAAGAGGACCCCACCTTTAGAACCCATGTGGACAAAGAGACCGGAGAGACCATCATCCAGGGCATGGGAGAACTTCATCTGGAAGTATATGTTGAGCGCATGAAGCGGGAATATCAAGCTGAAGTTATCACCGGAAAACCAAGGGTTGCCTATCGAGAAACCATCACCCGGAAGGCTGAATACAACTACACCCATAAAAAACAGACCGGTGGTTCAGGCCAATTTGGTCGGGTTTCCGGATTTATGGAGCCTGCTGAAGAAGAATTTGAATTCAATAACAAGGTTACTGGTGGAAGGATTCCTACCCAGTTCATCTCTTCATGTGAAAAAGGATTCAAAGCCTGCATGGCCAAAGGGCCTAAAATGGGATTCCCTGTTACCGGCGTCAAAATAACTCTGTCAGATGGTGCCTTCCATGCGGTGGACTCATCTGAAATGGCTTTCCAGTCAGCAGCCCGGGGAGGATTTCTTGAGGCGTACATGAAAGCAAAACCCGTTATTCATGAGCCCATCATGAAGGTGGTTATCGAAACTCCCAACGAGTTTCAGGGCCCCTGCATGGGGTTGATCAACCAGCGCCGGGGGATTATCCAGGGCTCCCAGGAAGAGGGGGTCATGTCCGCCATTGAGTCCCAGGTACCCCTTTCTGAAATGTTCGGATTTTCCACAATTCTTCGATCCGCCACCCAGGGCAAGGCCCAGTTCACCATGGAGTTTTCCTCCTACAAGCAGGTCCCCCAGTCCGTGGCCGAAGATATCGTAAAAGCCAAAGAAGACGATAAAAAGAAAAAATAGAAAAAGACTGTGCCCAGGTCATCATAAACAATGAGAACCAGGTCTGCATTGGCAGATCTGGTTCTCTGAGAATAGATAAAGAGAGGAAAAAATGCTGAGAAAAGATCTTATCCCCAAAAGCCCGGTTATTCAAATACTGGGTAAAGAGAATCTTGAACAGGGTCGCTTCGGTGCCGTGGTATCAAGGGCTGGTGTTGGTAAAACACAATTTCTTGTCCAGGTTGCCATGTGCTGGCTGCTGGATGGTAAAAAAGTGATTCACATCAGCTTGGATGAACAGACGGACAAAATTAATATTCGCTACAAAGAGGGGTATACCAATCTCATTGACAGCGTCGGGTACATTGATCCCATAAAAGCCAATCGGCTCTGGGAAGACATTGACACCTGCAAGCTGGGTATCAGCTACAATGAAACCGGATTTTCTTCTGAAAATATTCGGGAATATCTGGCCACCCTGAAAAAGGAAAATCTTGAACTGCCCGCCATGATGGTCATTGACGGTATTGACTTTGACCAGGATACCTCCGCTATTTTGGATGAAGTAGCAAAACTGGCCGATGATTTTTCCATTTTCGCCTGGTTCTCCATTCAGAGTCACCGGGAAGAGGCACTGACCCCGGAAGGCTTCCCCCCCCAGCTGGATAAAATCAAAGATCGTTTTGACAAGGCCCTGTTTCTCAATCCCCAGGATGACAAAATCGAAATTGTTGTTCTGAAAGATGGTGACAGTGAAAATAAAGTTTTTCTCCTTGATCCGGCAACAATGATGCAATCTTAATTTTTGTATGCCCCCCTGAGTCTTTAACTCAGAGGGGTGACTTCCATGCAACACCCGGGGTGGTTAAAATCTGCTGCTCCCGGGCCATCATCGCGATCAAGAATTGAGAAATAGCCCCAAACATCCGTGCACTATCTGGACTGTCTCCCAATGGAAGACCATGGTGTTTTATATCAAACAGATAAAACTCTTTTATATCTGACCCCATGCGCTTAAACAATTTTTCACTGCCCTTGGCATCAACCACGGGGTTTTCTCGGGATTGCATGATCAAACCCGGGGCTTTGATGTTTTTTATAAAGGGTTCAACCTGGTCCAAAAATTTCTCCACCTGTTTCATACCCGATACGGAATTTTTATCATAGGCCACCCTGGAATTTACAGGTGCATCATCTGCTGCTGCTTCATCGGGTTTTACCCCGGCTTTTTTCATTATTTGATGCCATAGGCCCGGAGACGTCACAAAGGAGGGTGAAAAGTCCTTCATGGAAAGGGGTGGTGACACCGCAAAAAAAGCCAGAGGGTCCAAGGCCCGGGCCTGAAGATACATGGCAATACTTCCCCCGATCCCCACGCCCCCCACGGCGAAATGTGAACTGAAATGCCGCACCACCACAAGGGCCTCCTCGGCAGATTCCACCCATTTTTCAAAACCAATTCCGGCAAGATCCTCCACCGTGGTACCATGTCCCTTGAGTCGCGGTACATATACGGTGAAGCCCTTATCATTGAGATGGGTTGCCAGGGCTTGCATCTCTCCGGGTGACGAAAGATAATCGTGGAGTAACAATATGGCCATGGCTTCTTTGTCTCCCTTTAAAAGGATGGGAAATCCACACCGTTTATCCCGGATATTTTCAGCAAATCCGGCTTTAATGAAATCAGCTTCAAATTCACTGCGATGTTTTTCCAGCAGTTGCTCCCTGATACCGTGGGTAATTTCATGGCCTGGTTTCAGGGCAATCTCCTTGAAATACGCCTGGAGTGGAATAAGGGGTTCCACCTCGTTGGCAATCACGGCCACCGGATTTTCCACCCTGGCGGAATGAAATTCCGAATGGGAGGTGAACTTTGTCTGATTTTTAGAAAACTGATCCCCCTGGACGGAAATGACGCCCGTTTCATAGGCCAACCGCATGAAATCCTCATACCTGTTAAAGCGATCATCAATGAGGATATGCACCTGGTTATCATAAAGGCTTCTGTGAAAATGACAGTGCAGTGACATGGTGCAGGCTGCCGTGGCCAGGAATGCCCGGCACCGGAAATCATAGGCATTGATGGGGGTTCCATCATCGGGCAGATATTTTAAAATGGAGGCAAAGATATGATCATAGTTCAAGGTGGTCATGCCATAAACCCTGGACATGTATTGATTCATTAGATCCAGGGCACTGGCTCGCATCACATGATTGGAACTCAGGCGGGGGGAAAATTCAACCCGCCGCCTGGAGGTCACATCACTTTCCACAAATCCGTTGCAAAAAATATCCCGCACGGGAATGGCATTCCCAAAACGGATATCCACATCCACACCGGAAAACACCATGGTGCCTTCGGTCATCAATTCGTCCATCATGCGCCGAGAGGGATTTTCTATCATGTTTTGAGCAATGCGACTCAACATATTTTCCTTGGCCCGTAACGGATAGTAGGTAATGTTCACCGGCATAATAAAGGTCTCACTCTCCAGCACCGCATCCGGGGAGTCAATCTCATATATGTCCACCAGGCGTTGAAATTCATTGGGATTTATCTTCTGGGCCCGGCGAAGTCGTTCCCGGTAAAACTCAGTGCGCAAGGCAATGGTGGCAGCCCCGGTGTGGGGCCTTTGAAACTCACCGTCCTGGTAAATTCGAAATCCCTCGTCCACCAGGATTTTTTTATTTTTCACCATGAGCCCTTCGGGAAAAATAATACACTCGGCCTTTCCTGACAATAACCCTTTAACAATGAGAAAATCCCGTTGGGGGTCTTTGGTGGAGACCGCTCCCATTGCTTCCAGGGTTCCCTTCAGTGCCCCCTGGAACAGCTCAGCCGCCGCAAGGGACCACACTGGTTTTTTTGTAATGGAGTGGATGTGGTAGGGAAGAAATACGGTTTCAATACGGGTAAAATGATTGGCCGTATAAATAATAGAGCCCTTGGGAATATTTTCTTCAC
>JASFYZ010000304.1:0-22219 GCA_045046665.1 Desulfobacterium sp. | reverse complement strand
CCTCCTTTGAATTTTTCAATGATGGCGCACATCTCTCTGGCCGCCGTGTCCAGGTGGTTATTGATAATAACGTGCTGATAAAGAGGAATATCATCGATCTCCCTGGCGGCATTTTCAAGACGCCGGGCAATGACAGCGTCGGTGTCCGTGCCCCGCTGACGCAGCCGGGCTTCCAGAACTGCCATGGAAGGGGCATTGATGAAGATGCTCAGCGCCTGGGGGTATGCCTTGCGGATCTGCCGGGCCCCCTGGACATCAATATCCAGCAGCAGGGGATTTGCCTTTTCCAGATGTTCGGTGATAAAGGCCCGGGACGTGCCATAGTAATTGTCATGCACCTTGGCCCACTCGGCCCACTCATCTCTTTTGATTCGTTCCTGAAACGCCTCGGGGGTGATGAAAAAATAATCAACCCCATCCTCTTCACTGCCCCGGGGAGCCCGGGTGGTGTGGGAAATGGAATAGGACAGTTCAGGAAACATCTCCAGCATCCGGGTACACAGGGTGGTTTTACCGGCCCCGGAGGGGGCTGACACCACAAAAAGCCCTGCCCGGTGGGTCAAGACCCCTGGAGACTGTTGAGTTACCTGCCCTTCCGGGCTGCATGCATGGGTCATTCAGATTTCTCCTTTGACTCCTTGCCCACCAACAAGAATCGCTGGGACAGGGTTTCAGCCTGGATGGCCGACAGGATCACATGGTTGCTGTCCGTCACCACCATGGCCCGGGTTTTTCTGCCGTGGGTGGCATCAATAAGACGTCGGTCTTCCTTGGCTTCATCCTTGAGTCGTTTCATGGGAGATGAGTTTGGCGCCAGTATGGATACCACACGCTGGACCACCACCGTGCTGCCGAACCCCAGATTTAACAGTTCTTTTTCCATGGTTTTACCTGCCTATTCGATGTTTTGTATCTGTTCTCGTATTTTTTCCAGCTCGGACTTTAACGCCACAATGGTGTGGGACAGGGCCGCCTTACCCGATTTGGAGCCCATGGTATTAAATTCCCGGTTGAACTCCTGGATAAGAAAATTAAGTTTCCGGCCCCCGGGTTCATCGGCTGCCACAATGTCCCGGAACTGCTGGATGTGGCTGCGCACCCTGACAATCTCTTCGGAGATATCACTTTTATCTGCCAAAAGGGCTGCCTCCTGGGCCAGCCGCACCGGATCAACCTCAACGCCAGCAGTGAGGATCTCAATGCGCTCCATGAGCCGCTGGCGGTACAATTCCGGAAGGGCTGCGGCATCGGTTTCCACAATATCCAGGCGTTTTTCAATGTCATCCACCCGGACCAGCAGATCCTTTGCAAGGTTGAGGCCCTCTGTGGTGCGCATGGTATCAAGGCCCCCCAGGGCCATGTCAACGGCCTGGGAAAGCACGGCCTCCACCTGGTCTGCATCGGTTTTATTTTCCGCGGCCTGGATCATGTCCCGGCCCTCCAGAATATGACTGAGCGTCACGGGATCTTTCAGGTCAAACTCATCTCGCAGGGTGGAAAGGGCCTTAAAATATCCCTGGGCCCGGGGCAGATCCACCTGGAACAGCGGCGTATCTTCTGCTTGTTCTTCCAGTCCCACCCGGATCTCCACCCGCCCCCTGGCCACATGGTGGCCCACCTGTTTTTTAACCCCATCTTCCAGACGACTGAAGGCCCGGGGCAGATAAAGGGCCACATCCAGGTGCCGGGAGTTGTAGGTTCGTATTTCCACATTACAGGTGATGTTACCCACGGTGTGGGAAGCCTCGGCAAAGGCGGTCATGCTCTTAATCATTATATAAAACTCCGCTAAAAATATTGTGATATCAAAATTTTGCAATCTCTAATTGTGACATACTGATACGCCATTGGACATCATAGGCTTGCTCACAGCATCAGCGCCCCCGACAGCGGGCATGACACTATATATGCCCCGGGGCTTTACTCCGTCATTTATTTAAAGTCTCATTTTTCAAATCTGCCACATATCCCCGACGCACATCCATGAGAAAACGGGTCATTTCCGTGGAGGCATAATCAGGATAGGTCCATGCAAGGGAATGAAATTTTCCCTTTTTAAACATCAGGGTAACCTCTGCATAGATACCCCGGCCAATGTAAATCCGATGGGAAAAATCCTTGCCCGTGGCCAGCACAAACCGGGAGAGCAATAAATACCCCGGATCAAGATTGAGGTTCCGTTGGCCATTTACGGCCCAGGTTTTCTCCATGGCATTGGTGGTCTCTTTGATGCGGGCCAGATCATCCTGGCCCATCAAAGCACCAAAGGAGAGCATACGCCGAAACAAGGGTGTCCCCATCTCTCCCTCATAGTAGTCGGTGTAATCAAAGTCAAACCAATCACTGATCTGCTCTGTGAGACCAAAGGCCTTTTCCAGCACCGGCAAAAGTTCATCAAACAATAATTTATCGTTCATGAACACACTGATGACAAGCTTTGCCGCATCTGGTTTTTTGGGGGTGCTCACTTATCCAGGACCCTCGCCTCTTCCACCAGCATGATGGGGATATCATCCCGGATTTCATATTCCAGACGGCATTTATCACAGATCAAACCGTTTTTTTCCCCATTCAAGTAAATCTCCCCCTTGCACTGGGGACATGCCAATATATTGAGCAATTCTTCTGAAACCGCCATTCTCTTCTCCTTTTTTTTTAATGATATCCCCAGACACTGGCTATCCCAGAACTTCCCCCGGGTTCTGCATGGTGCGAAGGGCATGGTATTTTCCTTCCAGGGCCATGAGGTCTTCATGGGTGCCCTGCTCCAAAATCCGCCCCTTTTCCAGCACCACAATACGGTGGGCGTGGTCCACGGTGGAGAGCCTGTGGGCAATGACAAAGGTGGTGCGCCCCTTGATGAGATTGCTCAGGGCCTGCTGCACCACCTGCTCGGCCTCGGAATCCAGGGCAGATGTGGCCTCATCCAGGATGAGGATGGGGGCATCCTTTATCAAGGCCCGGGCAATGCACAGTCTCTGTTTTTCTCCCCCGGACAATCGGCTGCCAAGCTCTCCAATGACGGTGTCATACCCCTTGGGGAATCCCATGATAAAATCATGGGCAAAGGCTTTTTTTGCCGCCAGCTCCACGGCCTGGTCAGAAGCCGTAAGATTGCCATAGCGAATGTTGCTGGCCACGGTATCATTGAACAGCACCGGTTCCTGGGTCACAATGGAAATTTTTTCCCGCAGGGATTTAAGACTAATATTTTTAGCGTCCATTCCATTGAGACGCAAGACCCCTGATGTAACATCATAGAACCGTGGGATAAGATTCACAAGGGAGGTTTTGCCGCCACCGCTCATCCCCACCAGGGCCAGAACTTCTCCGGGATTCACTTTGAGATTGATGTTACTTAGCACCGATGATTCATGAGCCCGATAGGCAAATTGAACCTCCTCAAAGCTCACCCCCACTGACCGGCCCTCCAGAACCATGGGATGCTCTTTTTCCTTTATTTCCGATTCCCGGTCGATGATTTCAAAAATCCGGGTAACAGCAGCCATGCCTTCCTGGACCGTGTTATTCAGGGTGGCCAGTTTTTTTACCGGGGCGTAGAGCATAATCACCGCCGTTAAAAAAGAAAAAAAGGTCCCGGTGGTGGATGCTCCAGAGATCACCTGGGAACCACCAAACCAGATGATAAATGCAATGCCGATGCCCCCCAGAAACTCCATGACAGGGGAGGACAAAGATTTGGCCACCACGGACTTCATTTCCAGACGGAACAGGGTTTCTGATTTTTTGTGGAACCGCTTTTTTTCATACGCTTCCCGGGTAAAGGTTTTAACAATTTTACTGCCGGCAAAGGTTTCATGGAGAAACACGTTAAGGTCTGCCATGGCCTGCTGACGCCCAGTGCTGAACCGCCGCACCCTTCGTCCAAATATCAGCACCGGATAAAATGCCGCTGGCAGCACAATAAAGGCCCCCATGGCAAGCTTCCAGTCCATGTAAAAAATCACGCCAACAAGCCCCACCACGGTGAAAAGATCCCGCAGCAGCCCTGCCACAGCAGTGGACACCATTCCCTTGACAATGTTCACATCATTGGTGATTCTGGACATGAGGGTACCGGTTTTTTCCTGGTG
Source organism: Desulfobacterium sp. (assembly GCA_045046665.1). Classification (GTDB taxonomy): domain Bacteria; phylum Desulfobacterota; class Desulfobacteria; order Desulfobacterales; family Desulfobacteraceae; genus Desulfocicer. The sequence continues at coordinate 18,125 of JASFYZ010000304.1, read as the reverse complement.
AAAAAAGGCCAAGGGTAGGTCCAGGATACGATCATAAAGCATATTTCTCAAGGTCTTGATGATCTGCTGGCCCACATAATTCATCCAGTACTGCTGACCATAGGTGGCACTGCCCTTGAGCAAAAAAATCACAATGGCGGCACAAGGAAGCAGCAGCAGTCGGGAGCGGTCCCGATTCACAAAAATATCATCCAGCATGGGCTTGACCAGATAGGCCGACGCAGAGGTGGCACCGGCCACAATCACCATGCACCCCATGGCCAGGGCAAGTTTTCGCCAATGGCTGACAACAAGGCTAAATAGCACACGTTCCCGGGGAAGTGTTGTATTTTTATTTAAATATTTCATAAGCCTGATATTATGGAATGGAATAAGAACTGTTGTCAATATTAAAAAAATATGAGACAAGGATGGCATGGGATATCAGGGGATACTACATCGGGGTCTTGGGCTCTATGGTCTGGCGTGGAAACTGGCACTGCCATGGCTGAAAAAAAACAAACGACTCCGCCAGGGATTTCACCAGCGTATTGCCGTTGATCACCTGACACCGGCAGACATCTGGATACAGGCGGCATCGGCGGGGGAAGCCTATCTGGCCTGTGCCCTAATCCGGGCCATGGTTCCCCATGCTCCTTTGACCGTGCTTGTAACCACCACCACAATCCAGGGTATGGAACTCCTTAAACAAGGCATCTCTTCCCCGGACATTGATCCCCATGTTCGGGTGACACTTTCCTTTTTTCCCTTTGATGACCCCGCCCTGATGGATGCGGCGGTGGCTAGGATTTGTCCCCACACCATGGTCTTACTGGAAACAGAGTTATGGCCAGGTCTTCTTTCCAGCCTGAAACAACAAGACATCCCTATTATTATGATCAATGCCAGGCTTTCGAAAAAAAGCGTTTCCCGGTATCAAAAAACCCCATGGGTATGGCGAACACTGGCCCCGGACACCATTCTGGCCATCTCCCCGGAAGATGCCCAAAGATTCCGACGCATTTTCCCCCACACCGCCATTGGCATCATGCCCAACATTAAATTTGATATGGTGATGCCAGAAAAGGCAACGGACACCCCCGCTGCTGCTCCCCTGCCCGGGAACCCCTTTCCCCCGAAAACACCTGTGACCCTGCTGGCCTCCATCCGCATGGAAGAGGAGCCAGAGGTGGCATATATCCTTGATCATATTTTTTGTCGATATCCCAACCAAGTGGTGGGACTGACCCCCCGGCACATGCACCGTATCCCCTTCTGGCAGCAGATTTTAACCGACCTTGGACGGCCCTGGCAACTTCGATCCACCATCACAGCCCCGGTGCCGCCGGGCACCACCATTGTGTGGGATACCTTTGGTGAACTTAAAGCCGCCTACGGTCATGCCACAGCCGCCTTTGTGGGGGGGAGCCTCAAACCCCTGGGGGGGCAAAATTTCATGGAACCTGTCATGTGTGGTGTACCCACAGTGACAGGTCCCTACCTTGACAATTTTAACTGGGTGGGACAGGGACTTTTCACCGCCGGTGTGGTGACCCGGGCCAAAAATAAGGATCAGGTCATCCATCACCTGTGCCGAATTCTTAATCATCCCCCCCAACGACAACAGACCGCAGCCGCTGGTCTTGGTTATATCCGCAGATACCAGGGCGGAACAGCCATGGCCGTGAATACCATCCTAAAAACCCTCAATGCAGTGAAAAATCATGAATAAAAAAGATTCAGCACCCCGGAAAAAAATCATCAGAAAACGGGCTGGCGAACACAAACGCTACGCCTCGGGATTCCTCTATCAACAGAACGCCAGGTATTTTTCCCAAATTTCAGAGGGATTCATCGAACTTGGCGCAAAGGAACTCACCGCGCTTGGCGCAAAGGACATTGAAACCGACCAGCGAGGCATTCATTTCACAGCGGAAAAATCCGTGTTTTACCGCATCAACTATTGCACCCGCCTGGCATCCCGGATACTTGCCCCCCTTGTCACCTTTCCCTGCAACGACGATGAGACATTGTACCGCCAGGTTAAACGCCTTCGGTGGGAACAGCTCATGTCCCGTAAGCAAACCTTTGCCGTATCCGCCAATGTGTCTGACAGCGACATGGATCATTCCCAGTTTGCGGCCCTACGACTCAAAGATGCCGTGGCAGACTATTTCCGTGAACGGTGTGGCAAACGCCCCAATGTGGACCCCCGGGACCCGGATCTGCTCATCAACCTGCACATCCGCCACAACCAGGCCACGGTGAGCGTTGACGCATCAGGGGGCTCTTTGCACAAACGGGGCTACAGAGAAGAGAGTGTGGCCGCCCCCATGCAGGAGACCGTGGCCGCCGCCATCATTAGTATATCCGAATGGGACGGCACCATGCCCATTTACGACCCCATGTGCGGGTCCGGCACCCTGTTATGTGAAGCCCTCATGTCCCAGTGTAAAATTCCCGCCGGGGTTTTCAGGGAGCGATTCGGTTTTCAGCAACTACCCGATTTCAACCCGGATTTGTGGGCTCAGGTGAAAAAATCAGCAGACAACGCCATTGTTGATATTCCCCCAGGTCTCATCCGGGGCAGTGATATTGCCGAGGCCTCGGTGAATGCGGCCCGCACCAACCTCATGGGCATGCACCATGGCAACCGGGTCACCGTGGATCAGATGGATTTTAATGCGCTTCCCCCCATTGAAAACAGCATTATTGTGGCCAATCCCCCCTATGGTATTCGTCTGGGAAAAGACCAGGATCTGGAACTGTTCCACCGCCAACTGGGGGATTTTCTAAAACAAAAATGTACGGGTTCCACCGCCTATATTTATTTTGGTGATCCTGATTACATCCAGTTCATGGGGCTGAAGGCATCTTTTCGTAAACCCATCCGTGCAGGCGGGCTTGATGGCCGTCTGGCCAAATATGAGCTTTATTAAGCCAAAATCCGGGGGCAGAGCTTGTTTATGGCTGCCCCACTTTTGTTCCAACAACAAGTCGTGCATGCCCTTTAATATATGCATGGCAGACAGGATCATCCAATCCTGTGGCCAGTACCCCATTAAAACACTCCAGAGCCCGGGACCGTTCATTGCCAAAATGAAAGTCCGCCCCCCTTTCAAAAAGAGACCGGGTCTCGTGCTTTAATTTCTTTATGGGTTCAGGGTCAGCGTCAAATCGTTCATAAAGGGACACAGGTGCTTTTTTCCCCTTGACCTTTACATGGCCAAGATGCCTGATATTTTGGTTTCTATCTTTGCCAACATGGGCTGCCACAGCCTCACTGACAATAAGAGACACCCCGAAGAGCCGGGTCATACGTTCAATGCGCTGGGCCAGATTCACTGCATCGGAGATCACCGTACTCTCCATGCGCTCCTCTTCGCCAATGGTACCCAGCATGAGCATGCCCGTGTGAACACCCACACCCACCTGAACCGGGAATCCACCATTCATTCCAGTCTCCTGGTTGTACTGCTCCAACACCCTTAACATACCAATGGAAGCGGCCACGCCATCCCGGGGAGATCCCGGGAAAAGGGCCATGATGGCATCCCCCATGTACTTGTCAATGAACCCATGATGCTCTCTGATCACCGGACTGATGCATTTCAATAGTGTATTCAAAAATTGGAAGTTTTCCCGGGGACTCATCTGCTCAGACAGGGTTGTAAACCCTTTGACATCACAAAAGACAATGGTCATCTCCCGCTGCACGCAATCCCCCAGCTGCACATCGGTGATCTTTTCATGCCCCATGATTTCCAGCCCCTTTTGAGGGACAAAACGGGTGAGGGCCGTGTTCATGGTTTCAATGTGGTCCAGGAGCATGGCATTGGAAAATGCCACATTGATACCGGTCATCATTTTTTCCAAAAAGATGATTTCCGCCCGGTTGTAAAATTCCTGACACCGGGGGCCCAGGTTGATCACCCCGATGATTTTATCTTCATAAATAATGGGTATGGTGATGATACAGTTGAATTTTTCAAAATAATTCATCCCCGTTTCCCGGTACATTTCATATTGTTTTTGCTGGGCTACCTGCTCCTTTTCAATGACCATGTCAAACCGGGGGATGTCTCCCAACTGATCTTTCTGGACATCGATGGTTTCAGGCCCCTCATATTTATATCCCTGTTCCAGGGAAAAACAGGTACTGCCAGGTTGACGTAAAAAAATAGAAATATTTTCTGGATGGAGGACCCCATCAATGGTCTTCCAGATCAATTGTGCCAGCTCTCCCACGGTTTTGAGTTGGAGAATGTTGTCATGGAATTGATCCACGATCATGACATATCCATGGGATTTACGCTGGAGCCACCGGCTGATGCGGGGTTGAATCAGCATCATGTAAACAAATCCCCCCATGAAACACACCAGAAGCAACAAGGTGGCCCCGGCAACACTGTAGCGATGGGGATGGGCCAGAATATCTGCCATGGCAACACCGATGAGGGCGGTGCTAACCAGGATGGACATTCCCCACAACGCAAGTTTGGCCATTAACTGATCAATGTCCATGGCCCGAAGGGAGACAATGTTGATGGCCATGCTGGTGACGTAAAGGGGCGCCATGAAAAGCGGACCCACCTGGTAATACCGGGTGATGCCCATGAGGGGCAGGACAATGCAGGAGATCGTGGCCACCACCCCACCCCCGGCCACGGCAAGGGCCGTGTAAAGCACCTGTTTTCTGGCAATGCCGGTGGTGGCAGCGCGATATTGCCGGACAAACACGGCACAGGCCAGCAAAATATAGAGGATCACCAGGGGGGCATAAACACTTTTATAAAAAATGCCAGTGTCCCGGATCATGACCAGGTGGTGATCCATGGGCCGGATTACCATGTTTTTTACAAACAGATCGGTGAAGAGTACTGGCAGGGCCAGCAGTAACACCGGCCCACAGATCACCACCAGGGTGACAAGGAGTCGTCGGATTAAAATCACCGGAAAAATAGTTGAAAAATAGAGATGAATGGCCGCCAGGAACAGGGTAAACATCACAGTCAGACGGTTCAATAATGTGGTGATTTCCGGTGCATCTTCAAAAAAATAGCCCATAAAAATGGACAAAATAAACAGGGCCGCGCACACCCCAATGATCAGAAACACGCGGTTTTGCAGCCTGCCAGGATTGTGGACATATACAAAAATAGCCAGCATGGCCATGATAAAGGGAAAAATCACATTAACGAGATAGGGATTGTTCACACCATGGCCTCCTTGGAAATAAAATTCAATTCATCTAAAGGGTCTCCTGATCCACCCAGTTCAGGGTCCGAGCCACGGCCTTTTTCCAACCGGCACAGGCACGGTGTCTATCCGCCGGGGTCATGTTCGGTTCCCAGGTATGATGGATCTCCCAGTTGACCTTAAGATCATCCACACCTGCCCAGTATCCCACGGCAAGGCCTGCGGCATAGGCCGTCCCCAATGCTGTGGTCTCGGCCACCCGGGGTCGAATCACCGGCACATTTAAGATATCTGACTGAAACTGCATCAACAGGTTATTATGGATCATGCCGCCACCCACCTTAAGCCGGGTGAGCGCCACCCCGGAGTCAAGGTTCATGGCCTCTACAATATCCTTGGCCTGGTATGCGGTGGCCTCCAGCACGGCCCTTGCCAGGTGATGCTTATTGGCATATCCGGTAAGTCCGGCAATACCCCCCCGGGCATCGGAACGCCAATAGGGGGCAAAGAGCCCGGAAAACGCCGGAACAAAATAAACCCCGCCATTGTCCGCCACAGCCGAGGCCAGGGGTTCAATGTCCCGGGATTCTTTTATGAGCCCCAGGTTGTCCCGGACCCACTGGACCAGGGACCCGGCATTGGCAATGGAGCCCTCCAGGGCATACACCGGTTTTTCATCTCCAATCTGATAGGCCAGGGTGGTTAAAAGGCCATGGGTGGACACCATGGGGGTGGTGCCGGTGTTTAAAAGCAGAAAACAACCGGTGCCATAGGTGTTCTTTGCCTCCCCGGGCTCAAAGCAGGTCTGACCGAACAAAGCTGCCTGCTGGTCCCCCAGATCGCCACACACCGGTACTTGTGCCCCCAGGGGGCCATCCTTCAGTGTGGTTCCCCAGGTGCGGCTGTCCGACGAGGGAACAATACGGGGAAGACCCGAGGATGGAATCTGGAGAATATCAAGGATCTCATCATCCCAGGCAAGGGTGTTTATGTCCATGAGCAGGGTGCGGCTGGCATTGGTGACGTCGGTGACATGTGCGCCCCCTTTAGGGCCACCGGTGAGGTTCCAGATCACCCAGGTATCCATGGTACCAAACAGGGCATCCCCCTTGAGGGCCGCGGCCTTTGCCTCCGGGACATGGTCCAGAATCCATCGAATCTTGGGCCCTGAAAAATAGGTGGCCACGGGCAGGCCGGTTTTCGATTTAAAGCGATCCTGCCCCCCATCTGCAATGAGTTTTTGACAGATGGCATCGGTGCGGGTACACTGCCACACCACGGCATTGTAAAAAGGACGGCCGGTGTGTCGATTCCACACCACCACGGTTTCCCGCTGGTTGGTCACACCGATGGCGGCAAGGTCGGTGCCAGTGAGGCCTGCTTTGAAAAGGGCATCGGCAATCACCTCCCGGGTGTTGTGCCACACCTCCATGGGATCATGGGCCACCCATCCGGGTCGCTCAAATATCTGCTGATGTTCTTTTTGGGAAAGGCCTGCAATGTTTCCTTTGCGATCAAATATGATAAAACGGGTACTGGTGGTGCCTTGATCCACTGCGCCGATGTATTTTGTCATTTTACCTCCTTTATGCGAATTCGTATCTATGGCGCTACCACCAAACCATTATTTTTTCAAGGAAAAAGATTGCAATTCTTCCACAAATGTTTCGTTTTGAACATAACATAAACACACCTGTCAGATAGATATTGCACAGCACAGGACTCTTATGGTAAAAACCTCTTAAAGCTTAAAATCAAACAATAGAAGATAAGGTAAAATTTTATGACCCTTGCGGTGATACCGTCTCGATATGGTTCCAAGCGTTTCAATGGAAAGCCCCTGGCCTTGGTGGCTGGGAAACCCATGATCCAGCGGGTGTACGAACAGGCCACAAAGGCCCGTTCCATTGACCAGGTGGTGGTGGCCACGGATGATGATCGGATTTATGACACTGTCATTGCCTTTGGTGGAGAAGCTGTCATGACCGCCTCTGATCTCAAGTCCGGCACAGACCGGGTATGGGAGGCCTGCCAACAATTTTGCACCGACAACAATGAGGTCATCATCAACATCCAGGGGGACCAGCCTGTATTTCCCCCGGAATGTCTGGACCAGCTCACCGCCCCTTTTAAAGCTGAGCCACTCCTTAATATGTCAACCCTGGCCCTGGAGATCACCGATCCCCGGGACCTCACCGACCCCTCTGCAGTAAAAGTGACCCTGAACAGAAATGGCTTTGCCCTGTACTTTTCCCGCTCACAGATTCCTTTTCCAAGGGACGGTAAATCCCAGGTACCCACTTACCGGCACTTGGGATTTTACGCTTATCGGAAATCATTTCTGGAAACATTTACAAAGCTTGGGGAAAGCCTTCTTGAAAATACGGAAAAACTGGAACAGCTTCGGGTGCTGGAGTATGGGTATGATATCAAGGTGGTGATCACCCGCCATGACTCGCCCAGTGTGGATGTGCCCGGGGATATCCACCGGGTTGAGGCTAATTTTTTTGATCCATACAGATAAAATCAAGGATGGTTCTCATGAGAGTATACCCTTTTTAAATAATACATTTGGGCCATATTGAGAGTGTCCAAGAAAAGAGTAATGATATGGAATTTAATGCGGACCGACTTTCACAGATAAAAGTACTTGTGATCGGTGATGTGATGCTGGATCAGTATATCTGGGGAGAAGTGAACCGAATTTCCCCCGAAGCGCCGGTCCCTGTGGTGACTGTTAGAAAAGAAAATCATGTACTGGGTGGAGCTGGCAATGTTGCTGCCAATCTGGCAGGACTGGGAACGCAGGTATGTCTGGTGGGAACATGCGGGCATGATGAAAATGGAAAAACCATCCAATCTCTCTGCGCTGAAGCAGGAATCATACCCAGGTTAGTCATCGACAAACAGCATTCCACCACCATTAAAACCCGTGTAATGGCAAAAAAACAGCAGTTGCTCAGGTTAGACCGGGAAGATATTCAGGCACCCGCAGACGTCCTTGCAAAAAAGATCAAGGCCCAGGTTCGGGAGGCACTGATATCAGTTGATGTCGTAATATTTTCAGATTATGCAAAAGGCATTTTTCTCTCGCCGGAGCTTTGCCGGAGTCTCATCTGCCTGGTACGAGAATGCGGGATACCATGTCTTGTGGATCCCAAGGGGAAAAATTGGGAGAGGTATACGGGTGCCTCTTTCATAACTCCCAATACCATGGAATTGGCCGCTGTTGCCAAGCTTCCCGTGGAGGAACAAGGGGACAGTTTAATTGCTTCGATGACGGAAATCAGAGACCGGTATGATATTCAGTGCCTGTTGTTGACCCGGGGAGCAAAGGGGATGTGCATTGCCGACAAAGCGTCTCCGCCATTATTTATTTCCACTGCGGCGCGTGAAGTATATGATGTGTCCGGTGCTGGAGATACCGTTATTTCAACCTTTGCCGCCACCATTGCCATGGGGCTTTCCCCGGGTGATGCTGCAGGTATTGCAAACATTGCAGCAGGCATTGTCGTTGGCAAGGTGGGCACTCAACCCATCTCTATATCTGAACTGGTTCCCGCCCTGGAACAATCGGGAATTCAGTGTCCAGGATACCCCCAGAAAACTACAGACATTTCGTTTGAGCAAATGATTATACAGGTAAAACAGTGGCGCTCCTGCGGGGAGACGGTGGTGTTTACCAACGGGTGTTTTGATTTGCTGCATCCCGGTCACATTGACCTGTTACATCGATCCAGCGCTCTTGGAGATCGTCTTGTGGTGGGACTGAACAGTGACAGCTCAATATCTGAATTAAAAGGAGCTGGCAGACCTATCGTTACGGAAAATGACCGGGTAGCCCTGCTCAATGCACTCGCAGCCGTAGATGCCGTGGTGATCTTCAATGAAAGTACCCCCCTTAACCTGCTTGACAAATTAAAGCCGGATGTGCTTGTGAAGGGCGAAGATTATGCCTTGGATGAAATTGTGGGTAGAGAACTTGTGGAATCCAATGGGGGCCGGGTTGCCCGGCTCCCCCTGCTGCAAGGGTACAGCACAACAGACATTGAAAAACGAATTATGGGCAATTGCAAAAAATGAAGAATTCATGAATGCATATTGCACCGGACAGGGTTCTTATGGTAAAACCCCTTAAATTTCAAATCTGAATCATAGACTCGCGAGTCCCAGATTTTCATTGGCAGCATGTATTTTTTATATTTTTTGACTGAGTACGATGTACAGCGGTAAATCAAAAATCTGCTGATGACCGAGGAGTCATTGCAAAATGAGGTAAATTTTTATGACCCTTGAGACAAATTTCTTTACGCCATGATTCCGCTTCCTGTACATACAAGGATTCACCGGGGATTTTCCATTGGATCCACCGTGGCACTGGGAACAACGACCTTGAACCTGCTGGCAAATCTTCTGGAAACCAAACCAGAAAAACAGACACGCCTGCTGGAAGGACGGGCCACCGTTCGAATAATCACCCTGGGGGAAACCGGCCCCGTTGCAGTAAAAACCTGCCTTCGGGGGGGATGGATTTCTCGATTTAACCCGCATTACTATGTGCGATGGGGTAAAACACGATCCCAAAGGGAGCTGGAATTTCTTTTCCATGCCCGCAATGCCGGGGTACAAACCCCTGCCCCCATGGCATACATCACCCGGGGAAACGCATTGTACCAGGCATGGCTCATCACCCAGGCCATAACCCCCCACATCACATTTGCCGCCCTTTCTATGTCATACCCTGAGAAAGCCTTGGATCTATTGCCTGAGATATCCCGGAACATCACCCTTTTTGTGGATGCCGGAATATTCCATGTGGATCTTCACCCGGGAAATATCCTGGTCACCCCGGATGATGGCATTTATATTATTGACTTTGACAAAGCACAGTTTTTTGACGGTCACCGAAAAACATTAATACAAAAGTATAAAAATAGATGGTCAAGGGCAATCACAAAATATGGTTTTCCAAATTCCCTTTCCGCCCTTGGACTTAAATAATTGGCCCATGTTGGATCCCAGGATCTTATCTGGATGGGTCAGGCTTGCGTTATTAGCACTATTGTTGTGAACTGTGGTTATACACTACATAACTACGGATCAATAACGCCAATAATACAGGCCTGACCCCGCTGGCACCCTGCTGGCACAATGCTTTTATAACAAACCACTCGAACCAATTATAAATCCAATGACTTAAATGGAAATTTTATCCAATCTTATGTTTTCCCTTAAAAACAAACAAAGCCACCCCTTATTAATGCGCAAATTACATGAGTATGGCATTTTAATATTTGCCTTTTCCCTACCCATTTTTGAAGCCCCGAAACATATAGGCTTTTGCATGATGACCATGGGATTCCTGGGGATGACCCTGTATAAAAAACCCATTAAGCTCCGCAAACTCGATTTCATTGAATGGCTGCTGATGGGGATACTGATAACATCAACCATCAGCACTTTTCTGAATTGGCCATTGGTCGATGGCATAAAGGGCCTGAAACATGTTTTTTATTATATCAGCACATTCTGGATGCTATACCGAACTAAATACAATAAGAAGTATTTAATACAAATCCCCATCGCACTGGTAGCCGGAACCCTTGCTGGTATATTCTGGGCAGAGTACCATCTTTTTTTTTCACAAATACCCTTACCTGCCAACGGCGAATTTGAGCTTAAATTCAACTCCATCAATTCTGTATCAAGATCCGGGATCTTTAATGCAACCATATTATTTGTCTGTGCAGGGGCCCTCATGGACAATGTCTACAAATTCAAACGTAGAACAATAATTTTTTTTGCCATTTCATGGGTGATCATCTCTGCATGCATCCTTATCATGGGTGGCCGTGGCAATGTATTGGGTATTCTCGGCTCATATCTGTTTTTATTAATACCCCTGTTGAAATATAAAAATTATCTATACTTTATCGCCATTCAGATGACAATTGCACTTATTGCCATTATCGTGTTGAACTTATATTTCGGTGCCCCCCAGACAGGACGATTCCAACACCTTTTATCAACAAAATTTACCACCAACATCAATGGGATGGCTCTACAGGATCGGATGAGATATGACTACTGGCGTATCGGTATGGCCCAAATTTCCCAACACCCTTCTCTGTTTGGTGTGGGCCCCCGTAATTTCAAATCCATCAAGATGAAAGATCTCCATCTCCACCCGCCTCTTTTACAAGAGACCCTATCACTAATCAGCGATGCCCCCCAGCATTCACACAACTGGGTGCTCACCAAATGGGCAGAAGACGGAGTGGCCGGACTGGCCCTTTTCTCAAGTTTGATATTCACCTTGTTTTTCACCCTGTGGAGACACCGTCCCAGCAAAGGAAAGGGGGATGTCAGCTGGATATGGGTGGCGGCCTTATCAGCCATCATAACCGCCATTATCAGCGGTTTTTTCAATTCGGCATTCACCCACGAAAATGGCTGGCTGACCTTTTTTCTCATGGGGTTGGGTGCAGGTTACACAAGACAAAAATCAAGGGGGTGAAAAGGAAGAATGTTAATTCATATCATTGGTCGAAAAAATGCTGCTGGCCTTAGTACAGATATCCAGATATTAACCCATCTTTTTTTAAAGCAGGGGTGGGAGGTTCGTTTCTCAGACTACAAATCTTTAAAAAGATTTTCTTTCTGGTCAGCAGAAAAGTATGATTTAAACATTTTTCTTCAATGGGCAAATCCCACCTGGATGAAGCTGGCCAGAAAAAACATTCTCATCCCCAACCCAGAATGGTTTAAAAACAAATGGGTGAAGGTGATCCCCGAATTTGACGCTATCTTTTGCAAAACCCGTATTGCCACAGCCATATTTAAGAATATAAATCCCCATACTTTTTTCACAAGTTTTACCAGCACTAACCGCCATGTTCCTGAAATTGAAAAAAAAAATCAGCAATGGCTTCATCTGGCCGGCAAATCCAAATTAAAAGGCACACAGATGATTATTAAAACATGGCTGGCCCATCCAGAGTTCCCCCACCTGACCATCATCCAAAGGAACACGGGTACCACAGAGAAAAAAGCCCGGAACTTGACATATATTTCAGAATTTATTGATCAGGATCGTCTCCAGTCACTCATGAACCAATGCCCGGTCCACATTTGCATCTCAGCAACGGAAGGATTCGGGCATTCCATCGGGGAGGCATTAAGCTGCGGTGCCATCATCATCACCACAGACGCCCCTCCAATGAATGAATTGGTGAATGACGAAAGGGGTTTTCTGGTCAAACCGGTCAACAAACGAATGATGAGACTTGCCACAGCCTATGAGGTTGATCAGCAGGGACTTGAAAAGGCTGTTCAAAGAGCAATGCATAGAGAGACTGAAAGTCTTCTGGGACAAAATGCCCGTAATTTTTTTATTTTCAATGACCACTTTTTTAAAAAAGAAATGATCAAACAGGTACAGGCTTTGATGGACTGAACGATCTGTGAATGTTCCCTTCCTGAATCACAGATTCGAAAGGGACTTCTTGGTTAAACGTTAAGGAATGAGTCCGAAATAACTTTTTCATTTCGGAGGTGGGGACAGATTTAAAAATCTGTCCCCTAAGCGCACAAATGGGCAACTTATTTAAAACTCATTCCTAAACGTCTTGCTTCAGGAACAAAAATTCTTTAAATATTTGCACCACCCTTGAAGGACGACTGAAAATTTCTTCGTTTTTTGAAAATTTTTCACTGTTCTGCATCCAGATCTCCCGTTGCGCCTGATCAGTAAGCATGTCATGCAGAGTCGTGTTCAGGATCTCCTGCTGAAAGGGCTCTTTGACAACCGTGCCCAGATTATATTGAGCAATGTAAAAACTATATCCACAAATCTCCGAACAGAGCACGGGTAACCCTGCTACAGCACCCTCCAATAACACATTTCCAGTGGCTTCCCGGTGGGCGGGATGAATCAACAGATCTGACCCGAACAGTATTTCCGGCACATCTTCCCTTCCCCCAAGGAACTTTACATGCGCCTGCAAGTCCATGGCATTTATTTGTTGCTGGTATGCATGGATATGGGGGTCTGCCCCCACCAGTAAAAGCGCCGTTCGGGATCTAACCTCTTCCGGTAATGACAAGAAAGCCTTTAAAGAGCGATGATAGCCTTTGAGGCTCAAATTGGATGCCACCATGGTGACAATGCCCCAGGAGGGACTGATATCCATGCTTTTTCGCAGCTTTATCCCATAATCCGTCCTGTTGGACGGGGCAATTCGATCCCGGCCAATACCGGGGGGGATAAGATAAAAACGATGGGCTTCCGTTTTAAAATATTTCTGATAATCTGCCTGTTGTTCCTGGGCCACCATGAGAATTTTGGTTTTTAAGCCCCTGGCAAAAACATTCTTTTCAAACCTCAGGTTGGTTCTGCATCGGGGAGTCATACGATAGAACCAGCCCTGTTCTTCATGGGCCTTGACCGCAAAACACGTATCCCCACTGTAATAAACATCCAGTCCAGGTATTTTATTAAATCCTACCAGCAGATCAAAACATGATGTGTCAACTGTTTTCAGAAACAAATTGACAAATGCCACATCCCTTTTACGTGTCGTCTTCTGTTTCACCGGCAGTTTTATCACATCAATGCCGGGAATATTTTCGCCAGTCCATTCTGTTGTATAGACAGTGACGCTATACCCTTCCTGTACACAGGCAAGGGCAATGTTTTTCATACTTCGCTGGAGGCCCCCAAAAGGGAAATACCTAAAAATTACAAAACAAAGTCGCATGGTATCCTATTCAAATTTAAGGGTAAACGACGTTTAATCTCAAAAATCAAATCTGGAGCATTAATGAAAACAGTAAGTTATAATAATATCAATTGATATCACAAAATTCTACCCCGAAATTTGAATAGGATACGTCGCATGGACATTCAGTTTAGTGCTCCGTGAAAATTATTTTAGAAAGTTATCCATGGCCCAACAGATAATCCACCACTCGAACAGCAGCTCTCCCATCCCCGGGTCCCACAAAAAGATCGCAGTATGCCCGACGTTTTTCCCGAAACATGTGGGGCTGTTCCAACTGGCCATCCACAACGGATTTTAGTTGGCCATAATTTTCAGCATGGGCACCGATATCTGAAAATTTCAGGATATCCTGATCCATACGGCGGGTGAAGCGGTAGCTAAATGGCCCCCGGTAGGACCATCGAAGATTTAAAAAATCACACCACACAATGGGCTTGTCCAGGGCCGCAAATTCAAAAATAGATGAAGAGGCTTCACTGATGAGCAGATCACTTGACACCATGAACGGCAAAAGAGAATGGGCATCAATATCGGCAATATAAACATTCTCAAAGGGTGCCCATTTTTCAAATTTTTTACGCTGGGAACGGTATTTTCCCTTGGTCATGGAAAAATAATGGGGTTTGACAATGAGGTTATATTCAGAAAATTCCCGGGGCCAGGTATCGGCAAAAGAACCAATGGAGCTGGGATAAAATGTGGGGGCATAAAGAATGGTTTTCCGGGTGGGGTCCAATCCCATGGACAAGAGATCCAGAGGAGGGATGGCCTTATTATGAAGGGGATCCAGCTTGGCAAATCCTGTGAGGACAAAATTTGCACTGGGATACATTTTCCGGATGATATCAAGACGCCTTGCCCCTTCCATGAACCGCACCGTCATCTGGGTGTCAGACTTGGTGTAATAACTGCTTTTAATGCCAATGGCGTGCCCCATCTGGGCACTCTTTGACACGGTGTGCAGGGCGTCCACATCAAAAAAACGGTTACCAAAGACCACCCAGTCTGCTTTTTGCTCCAGATAATATGCCAGGGCATGGCGTTTGTCCTTGACCCATCGGGCCGGAAGGGCATCCTCCACAACAGCCTTCTTTAAAAGGTGGGCAAATTGGGGATTTTCATAAATCACAAATTCACAGCACACCTTACGGCGTTGGAGTTCCTTAAATATAGGGAGGTATTGGGCCAGGTAATAAAGTTCCTGCACATCAAAGAGAAGTTTCATTCCCCCCCCGATTCCATGTGAACCTGTTCCTCGTAATAACGCTTCAGGGTTTTTCTAAGGGTACTGGAGCTTCTGCCCTCGGTGTAGGGAAGGTAAACCACCCGGCGGTTTTTTTGGATCATATACTCATGGCCCATAATTTTTTTATCATTACCATGGACCAGGATATCGGCATCAATCTCTTCAAGAAGTTTATCCTTTTCCAGGGAAACCGCGGGAATCACCATATCCACAAATCGACAGGCCTCCACCACCGCGGCCCGGTCTTCCCAGCACAAAAGGGGATAATGGCCCTTGTACGCCTTAACAAGCTCATCGGTGTTCACCCCCACAATGAGAATATCCCCCAATGATCTGGCTGCTTTTAATAATTTGAGGTGGCCTATGTGAAACATATCCCAGACCCCCACGGTGTAAACCACTATTTTTTTTCTCTGATCCACCATTTACCCATTTCCCCATTTCCCCATAAAAGTCATGCCATGACAGGCACAACAGCATTTTAAACTCCCATGACGCCAAAGATGGAATCTTATATTATATCCAGCCCATGTCAAGCAAATGAAACAAATCCTGATAACCTGCACCCTCCCCAAAATGGCCCAGCCCCTAATCCTCAAGTATCAATCATTTTTTCATCTGGATGGGTTGATAATCACTGCCACCTCTGTTATAGCTCCATTTCATACAATGTCTCATCTGATGCTTTACAATTTTTTGGGAAAAACCCCTGCAACTGTGGAATAATCAAAGAAAGTGCAAAGTACTTTTGAAGGATGCCAACAAAGGAACATAAAAATTAGATGAAGATACTACACTTGGCGTCCCATTGGGGACTGATCCGGGGAGGGGCCGTGCAGTTGTCCCGCATGGCCCGGGAACAACACACCCGGGGGGATGACGTCACGGTAATCTTCCCCGATAAACTGCTGAAAAATCCCCTGGTGCGAACCCGGGATATTCAGTCATGGAAGCCCCTTGCCCAAAGTGGCGTCACAGTAAAACGACTTCGATATCGATCCATCCATGGGGTAAAACGGCTGGGCAAATTTTTGGAACAGGAAAAATTTGATATCATACATGCCCACCGCAACGAAGCCATGATCGCTGGCACTAAGGCCCTGGCTTTGACAGGCCTTGCCACCCCGGTGGTGATCCAGCGCGGCACCATCAGTGTTCCTGGCAAACCCCATTTATTAAAAGCCTTATCCGCTCCCAATGTAAAAGCCCACGTGGTGGTGGCCAATGCCGTCAAGGACATCCTGATCACAGCCTTGGGCAAACAAAAAGAGAATCTGATTCACACGGTTTACGGCAGCGTGGAGGTGGATCGTTTTTCCCATCGTCCACCGGATAAAAAGATTCTTTCACAAATGGGGTTCCCCTCCCAGGCCAGGATCATCGGTAGCCTCTCCTCCTATCGCAAGGCCAAACGGCTGGATTTGATCATCCATGTGCTGACGGAGATCATGGCCCTGGATAAACAGGTGTTCGCCCTCTTCCTGGGGGATAATCTCCACCGTGAGATCATTCCCCTGGCTAAATCCCAGGGCATATTTCACCGATGTTTTTTTGCAGGATTTCAACCGGATATCCGGCCCTGGCTTTCGGTGATGGATGTCACAGTAATGGCAGCCAATGCCCAGGAAGGATTGTCCGGTGTTCTCCGGGAATCCCTGGCCATGGAGATCCCGGCCATCTCCACCCAATGTGCCGGAAATCAAGAAATCATTCATCATGGGGAAACAGGGTTATTGATACCTGTGGATGACCCACCCGCCTTGAAACAGGCCATCCTCTGGTCTCTGAACAATCCCCAGGAGATGAAAACAATGGCCAAAAAAGGCCGTGAATGGGTCATTTCCCACTGCTCGGTAAAAGCCCAGGTGGATCAACTCAACAAAATCTATTCAGCCATCCAGGGAGGATGATATGCCACGACAATACTTTATTCCCGCTCACACCCCCAACCCCATAAAGCGTATAAAATATATGCTTCTGGACAAAAAACGCCCCCAACCCCGGGCACCCCGGGCCATCCAGATTCAAACCATATCCGGGTGCAACGGCAACTGCATTTTCTGCCCTAACAAAAAAACAAAAATCAAGATTCCCTATGGAAAACCCATGGAGGAGAGTCTTTTTCGCAACATTATTGACCAGTGCGTCACCCTGAAGGTACGCCGGATTTCTCCCTATTTGATGAATGAACCCCTGATGGACCCGGAACTGCCCCGGCATGTTGATTACATCTCCCAAAAAAAAAGACGCAGGCAATACACAAAAATCAATAGCAACGGGGCATTGTTAACGGAGAAAATGGCAGGGGGATTGATGGATGCAGGCCTTGATAAGCTACACATTTCAGTCCAAGGCATTAATCCTGAAGATTACACCCATCTCATGAAGCTTGATTTTGATCTGGCCATTCAAAACGTGGAACAGGCCGTCAAAATCAAACAAAAAGGAAATTATATCACCCAGATCCGGGTGGTCATGCTGGACACCGGCGAAATCCATCCCCATTTGGATGCCATCAGGGCCTTTTGGAAGGAACGGGGGGTGGAAATCAATGTCAACCAGATGGAAAATCGGGGCACCCATAATGAAATCGAAACAGGAAAGATTTCTGCCAATAAACTCAGTGTCTTTCGATGGTGTGACCGCCTGTTCCGCCAGGCCTACGTCTTGTATGACGGCCGTATGGTCCAGTGCTGCGCTGACTGGGAACAGACCAAAATACTGGGTGACCTGTCACAAGATTCCCTGGACACCGTTTGGAACGGCCCCGATTACATGAGCTATCGTCAAAAATTCATTGATGGAGATCTCAAAGGGTCCATCTGCAACGGGTGCATGAAAGATCCTGGCAAAACAGATTAGTCCATTGGCGCAAAAGAATATACCGGGATGCGTAGGATTGTATTCGTATTCAAGGC